>JAESSL010000316.1 GCA_016764135.1 Alphaproteobacteria bacterium | reverse complement strand
GTGGATCCGAATATAACATACGCGGCGCCCGCCTGTGCGCCGCCCGCGCTATTTCCCACGGCGCCGATAATTAGATCATCGACGCCATCGCCGTTCACGTCGCCGGCGGATTGAACGGAAATCCCGGCGCCATCGCCAAATGTTTCTCCGATGATTTTAAAGCCGCCGGTATTTAAGGCGATCAGGGCTAAATCAATCGAGGTTGATGGAGATTGTGACCCGAAGACGACGAAGGCGGCGCCTGCATCGGTTCCGCCTGCATCGTCCTGAGAAGCGCCAATGACAATATCGTCGACGCCATCCCCATTCACATCTCCCGCCGCGCTGACGGAATAGCCCGTATTGCTGAAACTAGTCTCGCTGATGATTTTGACGCCACCGCCGCCAAGCGTTACCGAGCTCAAGTCAACAGAAGAAGGCGGCGTTGCCGAGCCGAACACTATATAGGCTGCGCCTGATGGGAGACCGGCTGCATCATTTCCAGGTGTGCCAAGGATTATATCATCGATGCCGTCGCCGTTGAAATCACCTGCGGAACCAATGGAATAGTCTATTGTCTCAAGGTTTCCCTCTCCAAGTATCTGGTAACCGCCAGCGCCCTGAACAACAGTGCTCAAATCCAGCGTTGAGAATGGCGTACTGGATCCAAATACGACATATGCTTGGTTCGAGGCCCCACTCAGAATTAAATCGTCAAAACCATCGCCATTGACGGCGCCAACCGAATTAACAGTTTTCGCAGTTCTAAAGGAGTTCAATTCCCCACTGATTTTAAAGCCGCGATTTTCAGATTCTACATCAGCGAGCGCCAGCGGTTGGTTTAGAAAATCAAGATCGGCGAAAGTATCTGGCGTTAGGGCGAATACCTTGTCCGTACCATCTGTGAACGAGAAGGAGATGCTTTCAATCGCCTGCCCGTTGAACTGATCCTCAATGGTGATTGAATCCGACCCAAGGGAGATGACTAAATCGCCGCCAAACCGACCTATACTGTCAATATCGCTAAAATCAGGCACGAGGCCGTCAATACTCAGAGAATCTACGCCACTCTCGTCGACGATGCGATCCGTTCCGTCTCCGAGCGTATAGAAAAACTGATCGTTTCCGTCGCCGCCATCAAGGAGGTCATCGCCGACGCCGCCAGAAAGCTGATCATTGCCGGAATTGCCAAAGAGACTATCGTTCCCGCCACCACCATCGACAACGTCGTCGCCATCCAGCGCGTATAATGTATTGTCGAGCGCGGCGTTGAAAAAGGGGTTGGTGCTCGGAAACTGCTCGCTGTTTAACGGGAAATTATCATCCTCACCTGAAAATCCGGTGGGGAGGGAGGGAAAACCGATACGCGGGGAGCTTGTATCTCTCCCGTACAACACATAAGCCGCACCGCTTGCATATCCCTCAGAGTCATCGTGGGGTACGCCAATCAGCAAATCATCAAACCCGTCGCCATTAACATCACCGGCGGAGCTGACGGACGTCCCGATTCTTTCGTCCACCTCGCCAACGATTTTAAAACCGGCGCTACCATTTATGGGGTCACTGAGGCCAAATGCTATGGCCGCCAAGTCCCGCGAAGGTGGTGGGTTCGCCGATCCAAACACCACATAAACCGCCCCGGCATCGGCGCCGCCTGCACTATTTTGTGAGGCGCCGATGATCAGGTCGCTGAATCCATCGCCATTGAAGTCCCCCGCCGAGCTGACGGACACACCCGCTCTATCATTACCCTTTTCACCACTTATTTTGTACCCACCGGTTCCCAAGGCTATGGCGTCCAGATCAACCAAGGAAAGTGGGGAGTCTGATCCAAAAACGATATACGCGGCGCCGGTGCGGGCGTCGCCTGTGTCGTTTCCTTCTGAACCAATGATTAGATCGCTGAATCCGTCGCCATTGACATCGCCTGCGGAACTAACGGACTTTCCGCTAGAGTCACCTGCATTTTCGCCGATGATCTTGAACCCGCCCGTACCCAGGGCGATGGCGTCCAAATTGACTGAAGAAGGCGGTGTTTCTGTTCCAAACACGACATAGGCCGCCCCGGAATGGACGCCACCTTCGCCATTTTGAAGGGAGCCAACGATTAAATCACTTAACCCATCGCCATTGACGTCGCCCGCCGAACTGACTGAAATACCGGTGTAGTCATTTGTATTTTCGCCGGTAAGTTTGAACCCACCGACGCCTTGCGCAATATCACTTAGGTCAATTGAAGAAAGCGGCGTTTCCGATCCGAACACCACATACGCTGCGCCTGCCTGGTTTCCACCAAGATCATTTCGGAAGGCGCCGATAATTATGTCGTCAACGCCATCACCATTAAAGTCGCCGACCGAACTGACCGATACGCCCGCATTATCGCCACGCGCCTCACCAATGATCTTAAAGCCGCCTGTGCCTAGGGCCAGCGCCTTCAGATCAATCGAGGGTAGCGCCCCTTCAGATCCAAACACGACATAAGCAGCGCCTGCGCCAAGGCTACCTGCGTCATTTCTAAAGGCGGCGATAATTATATCGTCAACGCCATCGCCATTTACATCACCGGCCGCGCTGACGGAGCGACCGGCGCTATCACCCAAAAATTCACCGGTGATTTTAAAGCCGCCTGTACCGGCCGCCACCAGACCTAAATCTATGAGGGGCGCTGGCAATCCGGAGCCGAACACCACATAGGCGGCGCCTGTTTGGACGCCGTATTCATTTACCGCACCTCCGGCGCCAATGAGAAGGTCGCTAAACCCGTCACCATTGACATCGCCTGCGGAACTGACGGATTGCCCGGCAAAATCCCCGGCTTCTCCGATTATTTTAAAACCATCGCCGCGCGTTTCGACGCCGGAAAGTCGCACCGTACCCGAAGGAAGAAAATCCAAGGTGGTAATAAAAATCAAGGCGGTAGCGCTGACGGACAAATTAGTCTCCTGCCGCTTGGACAGCTTCGCCAGCGGTCATGAGGACACCAGCAGTCGCTTCGATATTGACGCCTGGGTTGGGTTCCTTCGTCATAATGACCGCTCCGACGGAACCATACTGTTCTCAAGCCCAAACGCCCCTGCTGTAAAAACAAGAAGTAAGCAGGCGCGTATCAAGCTCTCGCACCGTATGCCCGAATCTTTGAAAGCGCCGTCGAAGACCGCTATTTGACGAATGAACCTCTCGTCCAACTCAGATTCGACATTCGCGATGTTATTTGAATATTCCACGGAACCTCTTCAAACAATCAGTTCAGAAAACAACCTTACCAAACGTGAGCCGCTATCTAAAATTATCTTTGGTACACGCTGTAAATCTCTTAGGAAGCTATCGTAACCGGACAACTATCTAAAAATGTAATAATTTATATACCCTACCATTACGATAATTCCCGGTAAAGGTTATCTACAAGCAAGTTTCGCACCATTTCAGTAGTCAACTGAAAACGTTGAATTATGTTAAACGCATGAGGGCCCCTCATCAAAAAAATGTAAATAATCCCGACACAATAAGTTATAATAGAGGGGCAATTAAAATCGGTTATTGCTTTTGGGTAGGGTGAGTTACGCCCCGAAAACAGTCCAATGTTAAGGGTGTAGCTCAGACGAACAACCGTTCCAGCAGACTTTCCAGCAGGCCAAATATGCCTGCTCAGCAACGCTAGGTGAAGTTAAGCCCCGTGATATGCACAAAACGTCGGAATCCTTTACGAATGATTCAACATTTTCCCAAGCTGATCGTAAGAACGAGAAAACGGCGATTTCGATCAATAACGAATGGTTAGAGAAAATAGCGCGGGTTGCGGCCCTACAAGCGTCAAACGACAAGACAGGCGCAACAAAGAAGTGATCCACGGCTCTTCACCTCACTCGCCTTGACCAGATCGCCATCCGCCAATGGGCGCCTGATAAAAAATTATACTGAATATTGAGCTATTCCCCGGAATTCGGACACTGACGTAAGCTACGAAATGTAGTCTGCTGATCTTCAACGAAGAGGAGATCGGACATGTCGAAACGAAGAAACCGTGACCCCGCTTTCAAGGCCCGCGTGACGTTGGAGGCATTGAAAGGCGAGCGGACGGTGTCGGACTTTCCGGCGCTTATGGCGTCCACCCGACGATGGTTCATCAGTGGAAGAAGGCGCTCCTGGGGGGCGCAGCTGACATCTTTAATCGGGGTGGTGGAAGGTCGGCCCTGGAATTTGACGAGGCGGCATCAAGGACCTGCATGCGAAGATTGGGGAGTTGGCTGTCGCCAACGGTTTTTTGTCGAGAAAGCTCAAACCGTGGACCGGAAAGTGTGGTGCAAATTGATTGCGCGCGATCACCTCGGTCTGTCGATTGGCAAGAAGTGTGAATTGATGTCGCTCTCACGGTCGTCGTTTTACTATCAGGCCAAGGGAGAAACAGAATTGAACTTTGACCTGTTGCGTCGGATCGACAAGCAGCTCCTGGAGACGCCGTTCTATGGTGTCCGGCAGATGATCTGGCATCTGAGGAACAAGGGTCATTTGGTGAATGAGTAGCGCATCCGGCGATTGATGCGCTTCATGGGGCTGACGCCAATTTACCAGGAACCCAACACGAGCAAGGCGGCGAAGGGGCACAAGATTTATCCATATCTGTTGCGTAACCTGCGCGTGGATCGTCCCAATCAGGTTGTCGTTACGTCAATGTTGCGCACATGCGTTCAACGCGCATACTTTCAGTCATTGCGTATGCGGTTTTACGTCGCCACGCCGAATTGTTGGATAACAATGCGATGAAGAATGCGAAAAATGCTCTCGACAGCCTTGCCCGGTTTCCGCGCGCAAGACTTGTGACGAGTGAAACCCCGGTTGAACAACTGGAGCGGATGTCGGACTTGCTGGACATTGATTTATGGATCAAGCGCGACGATCTGACCGGCCTGGGGTTTGGCGGCAACAAAAACCGGCAGTTGGAATTTTATTTTGGCGAAGCTGTGGCGCAGGGTGCGGATACGGTTCTGATCACCGGCGCAGTCCAGTCGAATTACGTCAGGTCCGTAGCCGCCGCCGCCGCGCGTTTGGGGTTAAAAGCCGTGTTGCAGCTGGAAGAGCGCGTGCCTGACATGAGTGATCTTTATTACAGCTCCGGAAATGTGTTTCTGGCCCAAATTCTCGGCGCAGAACATATGCGCTATCCTCTTGGGGAGGATGAAGTTGGCGCTGACAATGCGCTTCACCAGCGCGCCGATGAACTTCGCGCTCAGGGGCGCAAGCCGTATGTCATTCACCTTGGGATAGACCATCCTCCCTTGGGGGCGCTTGGGTATGTGTCCGGTGGTCTGGAATTATGTGGGCAAATCAGCGATTTCGACGCCGTCGTCGTACCTTCTGGAAGCGGATCGACACATGGCGGAATTCTGACAGGTTTGCGTCTGATGGGTCAGAACGCGACCGTCTATGGCATTTGTGTGCGTCGAGACAGCACACAGCAGCGCGCGCGAATTGAAACAGTGCTGCGCAAACTGGCCGAGATGATGGATTTTGATCCGGC
>JAESSL010000315.1 GCA_016764135.1 Alphaproteobacteria bacterium | reverse complement strand
CTTCATACTGAACCGGATAAAACAGGATGCCGTTCAGCTCTTCAAAAACGGGCAGAACGGATTTACGCGAAACCGACGTCCAGTTGCCGAAAACCACATCGACTTTATGGATCTGAAGCAGCTCGCGGGCTTTCTCCGCAAACAACGGCCAGTTCGACGCAGGGTCAACAACGACGGGTTCCAGCTTTTTGCCCAGCAGGCCGCCCTTTTTGTTCTGGTCCTCGATCAGCATCAGCATGACGTCTTTCAGCGTGGTCTCGCTGATCGCCATGGTGCCGGACAAGGAATGTAGGATACCGACCTTGATGGTCTCCGCTGCGGATGCGGCGTTCACCGTCATGACGCTGGCGGCAAGGGCCGCCGCTACCACGGCGCTCTTAAACTGCGTATTCATTGATCACCTCCACTGAACATTAATAACGAAACTGAAACCCATAATCGCAAGGGCCATGCCAACTTTGATTAAAATTTAGGTAGTTATAAATACTGAGTAAAAACAATTAGTTATATAAAAATAGGGGAAATTCACGGTATTCGAGGACGGGGAGTTCGCATAAAAAATAGTCGGAATCAAAATTGTGATTAAAAATTAATCACTCAAGGGTGCATATTTTTTGAACAATCGGCCGCGCTAGAGGAGCGTGCGAGGTCAGAATAAAAAAAGGCCCGGACCAATTTGGTCCGGGCCGATAAAAGTTCGGAGAGTTGCTGGGAAATTACAGCGTTTGGGAGCCGCGCCCGAATTCGGGATAGGCCTCCATGCCGAGTTCTGATTTATCCATCCCAACAAACTCGTCTTCTTCGGAGATACGGATACCAACCGTATATTTGAGCGCAAGCCAAAGAACCGAACTTGCGACGACGACAAAGGCGCCAATTGCGACGATGCCGGTCAACTGGGTCAGGATATCGCCGCTGCCGAATATACCGACGGCCAATGTGCCCCAGATGCCACAGATAAGGTGGGCGGGAATAGCGCCAACGACATCATCAATCTTGAGTTTGTCGAGAAGCGGCACCGTTACGACCACCAGCACGCCGCCAATTCCGCCAATGATGATGGACATCAGGTGGTTTTGAAGATCCGGACCCGCTGTGATTGCGACCAGGCCGCCAATGGCGCCATTAAGCGTCAGGCTGAGGTCGATTTTTTTGTACAGCAATTGAGTGAGGGTCATTGCCGCCAAAACGCCGCCCGCCGCCGCCAGGTTGGTGTTAACGTAAACGATAGCGATCGCTGCGGCGTCCATCGCGCTACCCAGAGCAAGTTGGGAGCCGCCGTTAAAGCCGAACCAGCCAAACCAGAGAATGAACGCGCCCAGTGTCGCAAGCGGCAGGTTCGAGCCCGGAATTGGTATGATCTGACCGTTGGGGCCGTACTTCCCTTTGCGTGCGCCCAGGATGATGGCGCCCGTCAGAGCGCACCAGCCGCCGACCGAGTGAACCAGCGTGGAGCCCGCAAAATCGCTGAAGCCCATCGTGGCCAACCAGCCTGCGCCCCAAACCCAGGAACCCTGGATGGGATAAATGACCCCCGACAATACGACGACGAAGAGCATGAAGGGCCAGATTTTGATGCGTTCCGCTAACGTGCCGGAGACCACAGAAGATGCGGTCGCGACAAACACCATCTGGAAGAACCAATCGGACATGGAGGAATAACCACCATCGGTGACCGCTTTCAGCATCTCTGGCGTCGCATTCTCAGCGTTAATCAGTATAAGCTCCGCGTTGCCTGGATTGTACAGGAAGCTGAAGGTTCCAATCCAACCGTCTGCGGACACGTTGGTGTACATCAGCGCGTAGCCGATGAGGTAATACATGATGCCAGCGACGGAATAGAGCGCGATGTTTTTCAGGCAGATCGCCGCAGTGTTCTTGGTGCGAACCAGGCCTGATTCCAGCATGGCGAAACCAGCCGCCATCCACATGACCAGAACGCCGTGGATGAGGAATGAAAATGTGTTGAAGATGAAGACGACTTCCGGATCGACCGCTGCGGTTGCCGGGGTCGCCGTGGTGAGCGTCATTAACGCGCCGACGGCAAGGGTCAGAAGACCGATCCGCCCAGATTTTCCAGTTTTGCTAAACATGTTTATCTCTTTCGAATGAATGGGCTCGAATGATAAGCCTAAGGGACGCTTGCTAGATTGCGCTGTCGTCGGTTTCGCCGGTGCGGATGCGCACGGCTTTGGACAGCTCCATGACGAAAATTTTGCCATCGCCAATTCGCCCCGTATTCGCGGCGGATTGAATCGCTTCCACAACGTCGTCGAGTTGCGAATCCAGAATGGCGACTTCGATTTTTACTTTGGGCAAAAAGTTCACGGCGTATTCAGCGCCCCGATAAATTTCGGTCTGACCCTTTTGCCGGCCAAATCCCTTGACCTCGCTAACGGTGAGCCCTTCGACGCCTACGGATGTCAACGCCTGCCGGACTTCATCAAGCTTGAATGGCTTTATGACGGCCACAATCAGTTTCATTGCTCTACCTTCCTCGATGTTTTGTCTTTTCGTTCGGGCGGTATCGTTCGCCGGTAATCGAGATAGGTAATTACAAGAATCGTGCCGAGATTTATGAAACGTAATTATTTATTTAAAATCAGATAGTTACATATATTTCAGGGGGCGGTGTTAATTTTTAATGTCGCGATATGGCTAAAAAAAAGGCATAAAAATAATAGAACAGGATAAAAAATAAGCAAAATTAAAATTGTCTAATTATTGAGCGTAATGAGTTTTTGCTGCGGTCGTAAACGGGCATCGTGTTTTTTGGCGGAGGGCGCGGGCAATAAAAAACCGGCTCGAGCGTGCGGCGCTCGAACCGGTTTATAAGGAGGCAATTACAGGTGTGGTCTGTAAGAGCCCCCTATCTTGGAAAGTGGTTGGTTTAGAACGATGCGGAAATATTGAACACGGCGCGACCGTCGCAATTGTCGCTGCCGCAAACAGAGCGATCAATATTGGTGTCGGTGTAATCGACGCCAATGGAGAAGGCTTCCAGCTTGGAGTTCAGGGAACCCAGGCCATAATTCAGCCCGACGCCCCAGGTTGTGTAGTCTGGAAGCGCGAAGGTTGCGTTGTCTTCAATGTTCCAGCGACCAATATTGGCGCTTATGGTGAAACCCTTTGGCAATGGCGCTTCGATCGTCGCCTGATAGAAGAACGCTTCGTCGCTGCCGCCGAAATTATCAGGCGTGTAGGAGATGGATGCGCCAACCGAGGCGACGCCGAAATCGTAGGAGATCGACGGGGTTACTTCCCAGAAGTCGTAGCTCAGGCTACTGGACGCGCCGGGATACAAATATTGCAGAATGCCGATGTCGTATCCGAAATTGCCGATGGAGCCGCCATAACCGGCATAAACGTCAATTTCGATATGCGCCTGATCGCCGTCGTTGAAGTCGACATTGGACGCCCATGCGCCAGCGTAAAAGCCGCTGTCGTGGGACCAGTCCGCCCCACCCTGAATGGAGGGTTCTTCGAAGGTCTGGGAAATTCCTCGGTAAATGTAATCGGAGTAGAGCGATACATTCGCGGAGAAATCACCAATGTTCGTTTCCATCATTTTCTTCTCAGCGAAGGCTTGTCCGGGAACGCCAACCACCAAAAGGGCGGCGATGACGCCGCCCAAGTTTTTCTTGAGCATTATTCTTCCTTTCGAAAGCAAAATTCAGTCGATTTTCAAATTTTGCGAATTACGATGCGGTTTCTTACGATGCCACTTCTTAAGCAATTTACATACCAAAAACCGGAACTTGAGGAAAACCCAGCGTTAGAATGCAAAGCAAGGTAGAAGAGAGCCTCCGTTGGCGTCTAATAGGGAGATTTTTGGCTATAAATTAGCCATTTTTCGCCTAAATTTTAATCGGGAAAAGCGAATCGCCACGTCTGCGACAGTCGTTCGCCGAATCGATTTAAAGCGGCGGGTGCGCCCGGATTGCATCTTCGTTCAATTCCAAGCCCCAACCGGGCCCCTGGGGCAAGAGAAGACAGCCGTCCTCAACCACGGGCGGGTTGGTGACAAGATCGTCTTTCCAGGGCACATCATCGACTTCAATTTCCATGACCCGGAAATTTGGCACAGCGGCGCAAAGATGGGCGCTCATGATCGTCGAGAGATGACCATAAAAGTTATGCGGTGCGACATTTATTTCATAGGCCTCCGCCATCGCGGCGATTTTCATGGAAAGCCAGACGCCGTTCCAGGGCAGATCAATGATCGCGACATCCATGGAATGGTTTTCAAAATACGGTCGGAATTCGCGCAAGCCGTACAGGGATTCACAAGACGCAATCGGCGTGCGGGTGGAATTTCGAATGTGGCGCAAGGCCTTCGGGTCAAACAGATCAATTTCAAACCAGGTCAGGCCCAAATCGTCCAACGCGCGCGTGACCTGCAAATACCCTTCGGTTTTTAAATTGAAGTTGAGGTCGAGATGAATGCCGATATCGGGACCGACGCCCTCCCGGAAGGCTTCCAGTTGCGCGCGCAGATCGTTGATGATCTTTCGGTCAATATTGAGCTCTGGCCCGCCGGCGCTGCGCCCGAACCCCGGCATATACATATGCGGGTCGTCGCCAAACTGAAAAATGTTGGTCTTCAACGCCTTGAAGCCGCTTTCCTTGACGCGGCGGCCTAGCTCGACGACCTGATCCAGCGATTCCAGTCGCGGGCGCCCGATCGCTTTGGACGCCGCCTCATGCACCAGATAGGACCCACAATGGGACCAGTATAACGGCAGGCGGTCGCGCATGGCGCCGCCCAGCAATGCATAAACCGGGACGTCATACGCTTTGCCGACAATATCCATCATCGCGTTTTCAATCGCCGCCATGGCTTGCTGGTTGACGCCGCCCGGCGCCTGTCGGGTCATGGCGTAGAGTTTTTGGCTGATGGCGTGGTGATTTCGGGGGTCCAACCCTTCGATGGTTCCGACCAGCGCTTCGATGACGGCGGTCAGCCCCTTGCTGCCGTAGCTTTCATTGTATTCCGAAATCCCCGTGAGGCCGCTATCGGTCTGGAGTTTTAGAAACGAGAAATTGCGCCAACCTGCGCCGCAATGCAGAGTTTCGCAGCCTGTAATTTTCATGGCGCTTGGTCCTGTCTGAAGGGTTTCGGGGCTAAAATTTGGTGTTGGAGTTCGGGCGGGTATCGCCGTTTAGTCTCTCGCTATGGCGCCGAAGAATCAAGGGCGCGGGATGCGCTTGCATGGGATTGGGGACGGCGCCACAGTGCCGGATAATGGATGGAACTCTAGGTTTGGCGGAGATAGTGCGATGGCGGAAACATATGATGTTGTGGTCATGGGAACGGGCGCAGCGGGGTTGAGCGCAGCGCTCAGCGCCGCCGTGAAAGGCGCTCGGGTGCTGGTGTTGGAGAAGGCGCCTGTTCTCGGCGGCACCACCGCCATGTCCGGTGGTTGCATCTGGGCGCCGAACAATCATCACATGGCGCGCTTGGGCGTCAGCGATTCCCCGGAGGCGGCGTTGAAATACATCCGCGCGGCGTCGCCGGATGGCTGGCACAATGCCGAAGAATCGCTCTGGTCCGCCTTTGTCGATCAGGCGCCCGTGATGTTGAAGTTTCTGGAGGCTCATAGCCCGCTGCGGTTCATCTCAAACCGAGATCCGGACCCGTATGCGGAAATGTCGGGCGGCATGGCGATGGGCCGCAACGTCAACGCCGCGCCGCTGCGCGTCGCCATCCTGGGCGATTGGCGCGACAAAATTCGCAAACCGACGATGGATATACGCCTTAATTATCACGAGGTCGTCGACACGCACTTCTTCTCGAATCCCAAGAAGGGCATGTTACGGATTTTCCACAAACTGGCGTGGCGCAAATGGGTGGATGCGCGGGTGCGCGGCAATGCGCTGACGGTTGGTTTGTTGAAAGGGTGCCTCGATCAGGGCGTGGAACTTCGGTTGAACGCGCCGGTCGCGCGATTGACGACGAAGGATGGCGCGGTGACGGGGCTTGAATATGACGGGGCGGACGGCGCCGTTGAGATCATCGCAACCGGTGGCGTGGTTCTGGCCAGCGGCGGGTTTGAGTGGAACGACGCCATGATGGCGGAGCATTTTCCCGGCCCGTTGGACTGGCGCGCCAGTCCGTCGACCAATACAGGCGATGGGCAGCGCATGGCCGCCGAGGCGGGCGCCCGGCTGGATTATATGGATCAGGCG
>JAESSL010000314.1 GCA_016764135.1 Alphaproteobacteria bacterium | reverse complement strand
TTCGCGATCCATCGCGCCAAGCCACACCGTATCGCCCGGCGCTGACGGCGTGGGCCACGGCGCCGCAATGTTCCGGTCAATTTTTGCGGTGATCTTATCCAGTGCGGACTCTTCAAGGAACGCCGCTGGACCGACGCTCATATAATCCGGGTCGCCGACATAGCGGTCGCGAATACGAAACGCGCCCTTCGCCGCCTCCACCAGCGCGTGAACATACTCAAACCCTTCAGCGTCGCGCACGCCCAGCCGGTGGTATATGCCAAGCATCATCAACGACGCCAACCCTTGCGTCGGCGGCGGCATGTTGAAAACGCGGTGGCCTGCAACCTTCAAGGACAGGGGCGCTACGCTCAGCGCTTTGTGGCGCTCGAAATCGTTCTGACGCAAGGGGCTCCCCGCTCGCGCAAGATCATCCGCCAGAGAATGCGCCAAATCACCCCGATAGAAATCATCCAGACCGGCCTTGGCCAGATGCGCCAGGGTGTCGGCCAAACGAGGTTGACGAAACCGTACGCCTTCTATTGGCGGCGCCCCGTCAATCAGGAATGTTTCGGCGAAACCCGGCGCATCGCGCAATTCATCCAGTTTCCCAGCAGTGTTCGAGGCTTGAGTTTGGGTGACGGACACGCCGTTTCGCGCATGGAAAATGGCGTCTTCAAAAAGGCGCGACAGCGGCAGCGACCCGCCCCATTTTCCTTGACCCAATTCCAACGCAGCGCGCCATCCAGACACAGCGCCCGCCATCGTAAGCGCCGCAAGTGGCCCCCGTGACGGGATTTCCGTACAGCCCCGCTCCCGATAAAAATCGACATCCGCAAGACCCGCGGCGGCGCCGCACGCATCGATTCCGGCGACAGCCTCGCCCGGCATGTGCAACAACCAGAAATTATCGCCGCCGAGACCATTCATGTGGGGGTAAACGACGGCGATAGCGGCGGCGGCAGCGACCATCGCCTCGATTGCGTTGCCGCCATCCTCCAATACCCGCAATCCAGCCTGCGCCGCCAGATGATGCGGCGCCGTCATCATGCCTTGATAGGACCGATGCGTCTGCAACATGAACTTCATCCATTCAGAATATGCGCCCGTGTCGGCAACCAACGCCTCTTATAGGGGCACATCAACGTACTTAAAGTGGCAATAGCCCTATTGCGATAAACCGTCAAAAGGTTTACTGAATTCACATGTTGATTGAAGATCGCGACGGCCAGTTTCATTGACAATGGGGCCGACGACGGACGCAAATCGATCATCCGTCGCCCAAGCTCCAAAGCCATATTGTATGGCTTTCTATTGCGCCGACCGTATTTTTCCGTCAACTCGGAAAATCGCTCCCCGGAGCGGTGCAACCAACACGACGTTAATGTCGTCGCAAACGCAAAAGAACAGGGAGTAGTATTTATGGATCGTCGTTCATTTATTAAAAATGCCGGCCTTGCCGCTGGCGCCACCGTCGCCGTTTCAACCTTGGCCGCGCCTGCAATCGCACAGAAAAAAGTCGAGATGGTGATCGTCGCCAGTTGGGGTCGGGACTTCCCCGGACTGGGCACCAGCGCACAACGTTTCGCCAAACGCATCGGCGACCTTTCCGAAGGCCGCATAGCGGTAAAATACTTCGCTGCAGGCGAACGCGTCGGCGCCTTTGACGTGTTTGACGAAGTCGCATCCGGCAATGCGCAGGCTTATATCTCCGCCGAATATTACTGGAAGGGCAAACATCCGGGCTTCGCATACTTCACCTCGGTCCCCTTTGGCCTGACCTACACCGAAATGAGCGCCTGGATTCACCATATGGGCGGCCAGCAACTCTGGGATAAATTGTCCCGTCAGTTTGGTTTGAAATGCCTGCCATGCGGCAATACCGGCGTACAAATGGGTGGTTGGTTCAACAAGGAAATTGAGACCGCCGACGATTTGAAGGGCCTCAAAATGCGCATTCCGGGCCTTGGCGGCGACGTGATGGCCAAGCTTGGCGCCTCTCCTGTTTCGCTCCCTGGCGGTCAGATTTATGAGAATCTGGTTTCCGGCGCGATCGACGCCACTGAATGGGTCGGCCCCTGGAACGACTATTTCATGAAGTTTTATGAAGCCGCCAAATACTATTACTATCCCGGCATGCACGAGCCCGGCGGGTTTATCTCGCTTGGTATGAACGCCAAATGGTGGGATGGCCTGTCCAAGACCGACCAACTGCTGATTCAAGCGGCCAGCGGTCAGGAAAATGACCTTCTGATGGCGGAATACAACGCCAATAACGGGCGCTATCTCGCTAAGCTGGTGAAGGAACACGGCGTAAAACTTCGTCAGTTCAGCGATGAAATTTATGACAGCTTCGGTGAAGCCTCCGAGGCCGTGTTTGAAACCGCACGCAGCCATAGCCCCGAGGCCAAGGCCATTCACGACAGCTTCGCCGCTGCGCGTCAGGAAGTCGGCGGATGGAAAAAACTGTCCGAGGGCACCTACTACACGCAACGCAACCGCGTATTGGGCATTTAATCAAAGACGCGACGTTTTGTTAACGGGACGGAGTCTAAGACTCCGTCCCCATCTTTTTTGAGACACGCGTATTATGGCTGATACAAGCGGCGCCCTTACCGACATTCCCGCAACGCAATCGACAACGACGGCGCTGTGGCGCGCGTTCGGGTGGGCGATCGTTGTCGCCACATTCGTTTTTCTGCTGAACAATTATCTGATTTTCTGGCGAGGGTGGCCGGGCGTCGCGCCAATGTTGACGCAGCTTGGAATTCTCGCCGCAGACGGCGCCGCGGCGCCGATCACCGGTTGGGCGCTCCTGTTGGGCTGGTTGCAACTCACCAGCTACGCATTTTGCCTGATTGGTCCGTGGCTGTTTGTAAATTTTAGCGCCCGACGAAGTTTGCGCGACGACAGCGCCACCATGCACGCGATCTCCAGCTATATCATTCGCACGTCGTTCTGGATGATCCTCTTTGTCGGCTTCGCTGACATGGTCATATCGTTTTTGAGGGTTGAAGAACTCCTGGGCGTTTTTTTGAGCGACGACCTTGTCCAGAAAATGGGGCGTTCCCAATTTCGCGGCCCCTATATTCACCTTCCCCTGACCATCGCCGCCTTTATCGCCGCCGCCTTTTCCCGGTCGCTCGGGTTTCCCTGGCTAGCGCTGCTTGTGGTGGTCGCCGAGCTTACCATCGTCATAACCCGCTTCGTCTTTTCGTATGAGCAGGCGTTTATGGGCGATCTGGTGCGGTTCTGGTACGCAGGGCTGTTTCTCTTCGCCAGCGCCTACACGTTGTTTGAAGACGGCCATGTCCGAGTGGATGTCCTGTACGCCAACTTCACCTCCCGAACCAAAGGCATGATCAACGCCGTTGGGTGCCTGTTACTGGGCATCGTACTGTGCTGGGTCATCCTGATTATCGGGATGCATGGCAGGGCGAATGTCATCAACAGTCCGCTGCTGGTTCTCGAGGTTTCCCAATCGGGATACGGCATGTATGTGAAATACCTGATGGCCGGTTTTCTCGCGATTTACGCCGTATCCATGATGATTCAGTTCACCAGTTATCTTCTGGAAAGCATCGCCGACTTTTTCGGCGAACCCGGCGAAAGACGGCCCGCCGTCGAACCGCCCCATTAACGTCTAGAGAAGCGCTTCGAAAATATGGAACTCCTGTTTCTCGCAGTCCTTGTGATCTTGATGGCCTCCGCACTGTCGTCGGGGTTTCCTGTCGCTTTCGCCTTGCCGGGATCGGCTGTCTTGACCATCGGTCTGGCCGCACTTTGCGGCGCGGTCTTCGCTGGCGACTCGAGCGCTTATTTCTCGCAAGGCGGACCGGTCCAGTGGCTAAACGCCGGCATCACAAATTTTCGCGGCGTTTATTGGGAAGTTGAGCGCGATACGCTCATCGCAATTCCGCTATTTGTTTTCATGGGCATTATGCTTCAGCGGTCAAAAAACGCCGAGGATTTGCTCGTCACAATGGCGCAACTCTTCGGCCCGGTGCCAGGTGGCCTGGGTATTTCCGTCGTGTTTGTCGGTGCGTTATTGGCCGCCACAACCGGCATTGTCGGCGCGACTGTCGTCGCCATGGGACTGATCTCCCTGCCCGCCATGCTGCGGAGCAATTATTCACAATCCCTCGCGACGGGCGCCATCGCGGCGTCGGGCACTTTGGGACAAATAATTCCGCCCTCCATTGTTTTGATCATTCTGGCGGACCAATTGGCCAGCGCCGTCGATCAAGCGGGCATGGCGCGAAAGTCGCTCTACAAAGCCGCCACCGGCGAATTTTCAATGCCCTCCGAATTCGCCGTGGTGTCGACCAGCGCTGGCGATATGTTTCTGGGCGCCTTTGTGCCGGGACTGCTGCTGGTTGTCCTCTATATGGTCTACATTCAGGTTTTTGCGTTGCTGCGCCCCAAATCAGCGCCCCCTGTCGAAGTCGAGGGTAAAATTGACGGCGCCTTTCTTCTGCGTGTTTTACTGGTGCTGGTGCCGCCGCTGGCGCTCATTTTTGTCGTCCTGGGCTCCATCATCATGGGCATTGCGACGGTGAACCAGGCTGGCGCCATTGGCGCCGCCGGCGCGACCCTGATGGCGGGATACCGTCTCTACGACGGGCAAAAACGCACCTACTATCCAGCCCTGCTGGCGATTGGATCGGTTTTGGCGCTGATCGTCATCACCAGTCTCTTTTCGACCAATGTGAAAAACATCAAGACGACCAGCGACGCGATCGGCGTCACGCTGGCGGTCTTCGCGGCGCTGAGCCTGATCTCAGCCATTGTGTGGAGCGGGTGGCGAACGCTGAAGATCGACAACACGTTGCGCGGCGTCATGCTGGAAACAGCGAAAACAACGTCTCTGGTTTTCATTATTCTGCTCGGCGCGGCGATGTTGACCGCCGCCTTCCGGGCCTTTGGCGGCGAAGATCTGGTGCGCGATTTCCTGACCGGATTGCCCGGCGGGTTCTGGATGCAATTCACCATCGTCATGGCGGTCATTTTCTTCCTTGGGTTTTTCCTGGATTTCATTGAAATCGCCGTGGTTGTCGTACCGATCGTCGCACCGATCCTACTGATGGACCCTTCGGCGAATATTACCGCCGTCTGGCTTGGCGTGATGATCGGTCTGAATATCCAGACGTCGTTTTTGACGCCTCCCTTCGGATTCGCCCTGTTCTATCTACGTGGCGTCGCGCCACCCGTTGTTAAAACGATCCAGATGTATAAGGGCGTCATTCCGTTTATCTGCCTGCAGCTCATTGCGCTGGTCATCGTCGCCGCCTATCCGGGTCTAGTGAACTATCTGCCAAACCGGATTTCCTATACGTCGGATACCGCGCCGCCGCCGATCAATCC
>JAESSL010000313.1 GCA_016764135.1 Alphaproteobacteria bacterium | reverse complement strand
CTCAAGGGGCAGTACGTTGAAACATCGCGGGATAATTTCATCCGTACGATGGATATTTCCTGCTATTCTCTCACCGCTGTCGCGCAACGCGCCGCGCCGTTGATGAAAGAGGGCGGAAGCATCGTCACCCTGACGTATTACGGCGCCGAGCGGGTTATGCCCCATTACAACGTCATGGGCGTCGCCAAGGCCGCGCTGGAAGCCAGCGTCCGCTATCTGGCGGTGGACCTTGGGGGACAAGGCATTCGGGTCAATGCAATTTCGGCGGGACCAATCAAAACCCTGGCGGCGTCGGGCATTGGCGATTTCCGCTATATTCTGAAGTGGAATGAGTTGAATTCGCCGCTGAAACGCAATGTCAGTATCGACGAGGTTGGCGGATCTGCGCTGTATCTGTTGAGTGATCTGGGCAGCGGCGTGACGGGCGAAGTGCATCACGTGGATTGCGGCTATCATGTCGTTGGCATGGTGGCGGTGGATGCGGCGGACCAAGTGTCTGAGCTTCTGTCTAATATTAAACCGAAGGGTTAGGACGCCGCGAGGCGCTAGGCGTATGTCGTACAACAGTTTTGGTCATGAGTTTCGCGTCACCACCTGGGGCGAAAGCCACGGGCCGGCTATCGGGTGCGTCGTCGACGGGGTTCCGCCGCGATTGCCGCTGGATGAGGCGGATATTCAAAAATATCTCGATCAACGGCGACCGGGTCAATCGCGCTTTACGACCCAGCGCCAGGAACCGGACCAGATAAAAATTCTCTCCGGCGTCTTTGAAGGCGTTACGACAGGGACCTCGATTGGCCTGGTCATCGAGAATGTCGATCAGCGGTCCCGAGATTACGGCGACATCAAGGACAAGTTTCGCCCCGGACATGCGGATTATACCTATCTGAGCAAATACGGAATTCGCGATTATCGTGGCGGCGGTCGATCGTCGGCGCGGGAAACGGCGATGCGCGTTGCGGCAGGCGGCGTGGCGCGCAAGGTGCTGGGCGATGGGATCGTCATACGCGGCGCGTTGGCGCAGGTCGGCCCACACAAGGCGCCGCGCGATGAATGGGATTGGGATGCGGTCGGGAACAACCCGTTCTGGTGCCCCAACACGCAAACCGCGCAGATGTGGGAAAATTATATCGACGAGGTGCGCAAGGCCGGGTCATCGGTCGGCGCCGTGATTGAAATTCATGTGTCCGGCGTTCCCGTCGGGTTGGGCGCGCCTATTTACGGCAAGCTGGACGCGGATCTGGCCGGGGCCTTGATGAGCATCAACGCGGTGAAGGGCGTCGAGATTGGCGCCGGTTTCGGAGCCGCCGAATTGCGGGGCGAAGAAAACGCCGACGAGATGCGACTTGGCCCGAATGGCGAAGCGGAGTTCCTGTCGAATCAGGCGGGTGGCATTCTCGGCGGAATTTCAACGGGGCAGGATATTGTCGTCCGGTTCGCCGTCAAACCGACAAGTTCGATACTCACGCCGCGCCGCTCGATAACGGCCAAGGGCGAGGAAACTGACGTATCCACAAAGGGGCGGCACGACCCCTGTGTCGGCATCCGCGCCGTGCCGGTTGGCGAAGCGATGGTCGCCTGCGTCCTTGCGGATCACATTTTGCGGCATCGCGCGCAAAACGGGTAGTTTCCCAAACAACTAGAGGGGAAACGATATGTTTTCAGACGAACGCGGACTGGATTTAACGGCGGCCAATGCGGACGCGGTGGCGCATTATGACGCTATGGTGTCGTCGTATCTGGGGCTTTGCCTGGATACGGGTGATCATCTTAAGGCCCTGTTCGGGGCTGATTCCAAAATGCCGATGGCGCATTGCGTGAACGGTTATTTCTTCAAACTGTTCAGCGTCCCGGCGCTGGAGGCCAAGGCCAAAGACCGGTTGGCATCGGCCCGCGCACTGGCCGACAACGCGACGGCGCGGGAGCGTGCGCATATTGGCGCGCTGGACGCCTGGTGTCAGGGCGACCTCATCGCCGCCACCAACCGCTGGGAAGAAATCCTCCTGGAGTACCCGCTTGATGTGATGGCGCTTCGCTTGGCGCATTTCACTCATTTTTATCTGGGGAATTCTGACCAGATGCGCGATTCGATTGCGCGCGTTCTACCCTATTGGGATGAGACGATTCCGGGCCATTGGTTCGTGCAGGGCTATCACGCTTTCGGATTGGAAGAGACGGGCGATTACGCCGCCGCCGAAAAAATTGGACGTCAGGCGGTCGAGAACAATCCGGAGGATATCTGGGCCACCCATGCGGTCGCCCATGTCTATGAAATGCAGGGCCGCAGCCGTGACGGTGTTGCGTGGCTGAATGCGCATAGTGGAAATTGGGATGCGTGCAATAATTTTGCGTATCACGCCTGGTGGCATCTGGCGATGTACCATCTGGACCTGGCGGAATTTGATGTCGTTCTGGATCTCTACGACACGCGGTTTCGCAATAGGGAGACCGATGATTATCTCGATATGAGCAACGCTATTTCAATGTTATGGCGCTTGCGGGAGCAAGGGGCCGATGTGGGCGATCGCTGGGCCGAGCTGGCGGAGAAGTCGCAGGTCAGGGTCGACGATCATCTTCTGGCGTTTATCGACGCACATTTTGTGATGGCGCTGGCCGTTGATCGGCGGTTCGACGCTGCGGAAGGTTTGCTCGCGTCCATGCCCGATAAAGACGATCCGGCGACCGAGGCGGCGGTTTATGGCGCTGTGGGACGCCCTCTATGCGAGGCGATCGTCGCCTATGAAAGAGCGGATTATCGCCGCTGCGTCGATCTGCTCGCGCCGATACGCTACGATATTCGTCAGATCGGCGGCAGCCACGCACAGCGAGATTTGTTTCAGCGCTTGTTGGTGTCAGCGGTGTTGAAGGTAGAGGATTATCGCTTCGCCCGCGCGTTATTGTCTGAACGCATTGCCTTAAATCCCAACAGCACCTGGAACTGGAAACGCAGCGCCGACGCTCTGGAGGGCTTGGGCGCTGTGGATGAGGCGGCTCGCTCGCGCCAAACGGCGACGACCTTGTTGTCGATTTAGCAGGAATTTCAAATGAGAGTTTTACGTTGGGTGACGCGGTTTTTCGTGTGGATGTTCGCGTCCGTTGGCGCCGCAGTGGTGATTGGCGGCGTGGTGGCGGCGGTAATCGCGGTTAATCGTTCCGCTCCGGAATTGCCCGATCAAATGATCTTGTCGCTCGATCTGGGCGGCGGGATTGTCGATATGCGCGATGACGACCCGTGGGCGGAATTCGGCGGCGAATCTCCAAATTATCTCCGCCGGATCGTGGATGCGATTGCTGTGGCGAAGGCGGATCCCCGTGTCGTCGGGATGGTGATGCGCCTGCATGGCGACCGCTTGCGGCTGGCGCATGTTCAGGAACTCCGCGATGCGATTACGAATTTCAGAGAGTCAGAAAAATGGACCGCTGCCCATGCGGTGACCTTCAGCGGCGTTTCGGATTATTTGGCGGCCGCCGCCATGGGCGATATCTCGATGCGTCCGTCTGGAACGCTTGGCGTGACGGGCATTGCGCTCGCGTTTCCACATATTCGCGATGCGCTGGATACGGTGGGCGTTGAGGCGCAAATCGAACAACGTCATGAGTTTAAATCCGCGGCGGAGACCTTTACCCGCAATACGATGAGCGCGTCTGCGCGGATCTCCTGGGGGGCGGTGGCGAATTCGTGGTTCAGTCAAATCGTGGCGTCTCTGGCGAAAGATCGCAACGTCTCCGAGGCCCGCATTCGAGCGTTGATAGACGGGGCGCCCCATCTTGGCGCTGACGGCGTGAAGGTTGGCTTGCTTGATTCCCTTGCGTATTGGGATCAGTTCGTCGCCACGCAACGCGAAAGAGCGGATGAGGATTCGGTCTTTATTTCAATCCACGATTACGCTGCGGCCCAGGACGCAGAGCTCGAAGAGCCAGAAGCCAGAATTGCGATGATTTATGGCGTCGGCCCCGTGACGGAGAGCGGCGACGATGGCAAGTTTTCACAAGATGTTCTGGCGGCGGACCGTATTGCGTCGGCGCTTCGCAAGATCGCCAAGGATGAGACTATCGATGGCGTCATTCTGCGGATCGATAGCCCGGGCGGGGGCTATGGCGCCTCCGATTCTGTACGTCGCGCGGTAAAGTTGGTGCGCGCCGAAGGTAAAACAGTTGTCGCGTCGCTGGGCGTTGTTGCGGCGTCTGGCGGATACTTTATTGCGATGGGCGCGGACCGGATTGTCGCCCAGCCTGCGACGCTGACCGGGTCCATTGGCGTCTTTGGCGGCAAGATGGTGCTGGCGG
>JAESSL010000312.1 GCA_016764135.1 Alphaproteobacteria bacterium | reverse complement strand
CGGAGCCCGCTAAAACGAACAGCAAGGCGAACGGCGCCACCGGGGGGCACCGTCGCAATCCAACCGTATAAGCCCCGTACATCACCGACGCCGCCAGCATCAACAGATCGCCCCGGTTGACTTCCATCGCCGTCAGCCGCGCCAGATCGCCGCCGGACGCCAGCACGGCGACGCCTAATATGGTGACCAGCACGCCCGCGATCTGTAGCGTCGTGACGGCGGTTTTATACGCTAGATAGGCGCCGAGGAAGACGATGACCGGCATGGCGCCTTGAATGATGCCCATATTCACCGCCGTCGTGTAATGCGCGGCGACATAAAAGGTGGCGTTGAAGGCGCCGAAGCCCACCGCGCCCATGGCGAACAGAAAGCCCAGATGCGGGCGCAAGCGGTCCCAGTCCTTGGCGATAAGACGGCGCGCGAACACCAGCAACAAGACCGTTACGCCAAACCAGCGCAGCGCCACCAGCACCATGGGCGACACCTCGCCGACGGCAAGCTGACCGAACACCGCATTGCCGCCCCAACACATCGTGGTGAAGACCAGCAGCGCGTAGGCGCGTTTGTTGCGCGCGCTCTCGCTCAGGGTGGCGTCAGTCGTCATTTTGGCGCAGGGTCATGATGTTTTGCGTGGGGTTGATCTGGAACGAGAACGAAAATGTCCGACACAACGGTAATTCGCGCCGCCGACTGGATGATCGGATGGAATGGCGAGCGCCATGTGTTCCTACGCGATGCCGACCTCGCCTTCAAGAACGGCGTCATTGTCCATGCGGGCGGGCGCTACGAGGGCGCGGCGGATGTGGAGATCCCCGGCGCCGGGCGTCTGGTCATGCCGGGGCTGGTGAATATCCACAGCCACCCGACCAGCGAGCCTCTGCGCAAGGGCGTCACCGATGAAACGCGCAGTCCCGGATTCCATCACAGCTCGCTCTATGAATATCTGACCGCCTTCACCAATGATGCCGATGGCGTAGCGCCGTCCATGCGCGTCGCGTTTGGAGAGTTGGCGTTGTCCGGCGTCACCACAGTGGTCGATCTGTCGTTGCCGTTTGACGGCTGGCTGGACGTTATGGCGGAGAGCGGCCTGCGATGCGTGGCGGCGCCCATGTTCCGCGATGCGCGGTGGTTCACCAAAAACGGCCACGCGTTGGAGTATGACTGGGACGAGGCCACCGGGCGGCGCGGGTTTGAGGAGGCGCAGCGCCTATGCGCGCTAGCCCAACAACATCCCTCCGGGCGTCTGTCCGGTATGATGGCCCCGGCGCAGATTGACACCTGTGGCGAAGACCTGCTGCGCGACGCGCATGACTACGCCACCGAGCGTAATTTGCCATATCAGATTCACGTGTCTCAAAGCGTCACTGAGTTTCACGAAATATTCCGTCGGCACGGCAAGACCCCGGTGCAGTGGATGGAGTCGCTGGGCGTGCTCGACGAGCGTTCGATTCTGGGGCACGCGATATTTCTCGATCACCATCCGTGGCTGCACTGGACGACGAATGACGACAAGCGCGTCATTGCGGAATACGGCGCCAGCGTCGCCCACTGCCCGACCGTATTTTCCCGGCGCGGCATCACCCTGCGGACCCTGGGCGGGTATCTCAAAGCCGGGATCAATGTCGGGATCGGCACGGACACCTATCCCCATGACTTTCTGGACGAGATGCGCAGCGCCTTGATGTACGCACGGGTGATTGGCGAAACCGTGGACGACCTCATGACCGTGGATGTCTTCAACGTCGCGACCATCGGCGGGGCCAAGGCGCTGGGGCGCCCGGACCTTGGTCGATTGGCGACCGGCGCGGCGGCGGACATCGTGCTGATCGACACCACCCATCCCGCCATGCGGCCTGTGCGCGATCCGTTGCGCAGCCTTGTGTATGTGGCGGGCGCGCGGGCCGTGCGCGATGTGTTTGTGGCTGGCGACCAAGTGGTCGCTGAGGGCCGCTTGCTGACAATTGATCTGGAGGCGGCGCTTGATGATTTGCAGGCGGCGCAGGCGCGGTCTCTGGCGGGTGTGGCGTCACGCGATTGGGCGGGGCGCAATGCCGATGAGCTGGCGCCGCTGTCCTTGCCGATACAGCGTTAGAGGAACGACGGCGACATGACGGATCAGAACGCATGGTTGAAAAGTGGGGCGGAGGCGGCGCTGGAGCCGGATCTGCCGATCCTCGATCCGCATCATCACCTTTGGGACCATCCCGCGACCCGGTATTTGCTGGAAGACATTCTGGCCGATACGGGGGAGGGTCATAACATTCGCGCCACGGTGTTCGTTGAATGCGGCTCGATGTATCGCGCGGCGGGGCCAACGCCCATGCGCCCGGTGGGCGAGACCGAATTCGTCAACGGGGTCGCCGCGATGAGCGCCAGCGGCGCCTATGGCGACACGCGCGTGGCGGCGGGGATTGTCGGCTATGCAGACCTTACCTTGGGCGCGGCGGTGTCGGCGGTGCTGACGGCGCATCAGCAGCGTGCGCCGGATCGGTTTCGCGGCATTCGCCATTCGGCCGCATGGGATTCCACCGACGCCATTCGAAACGGTCACACAAACCTGCGCCCCGGCATGCTGATGGATCGCATTTTTCGGGAAGGCTTCGCGATGCTGGCGGAACACAATATGAGTTTCGACGCGTGGCTCTATCACCCGCAATTACCCGAGCTGATCGACCTCGCCCGGTCGTTTCCCGAGACCACAATCATCCTCGACCATGTCGGCGGCGTGTTGGGCGTCGGCCCCTACGCCGGTCGGTCCGACGAGATTTTCGCCAGCTGGGCGAAGTCCATCACCGAGCTGGCGCGGTGTGAAAACGTTGTGGTGAAACTGGGCGGGCTGGGCATGAAGATGGCGGGCCGGGCCTGGCACAAACACCCACAACCGCCCTCGTCAGAAGAATTGGCCGAGGCCTGGAAACCCTATCTGATGCATTGCATCGACGCCTTTGGCCCCTCGCGCGGGATGTTCGAGAGCAACTTTCCCGTCGACAAGGCCTCGTGCGGCTATGGCGTTTTGTGGAATGCGTTCAAGCGCATCGCCGTCGATTTCAGCGATGATGAAAAATCTGCGCTGTTCCACGACAACGCCGCGCGCGTATACCAACTTTAACCAACTTCATAAATTTTACATCGGGAGCACAAAACGTTGGCTGAATTCACCGACGACCAGATCGCCATTCAGGATATGACCCGTGACGTCGTCGCCAAGGAGATCGCGCCTCATGCGGCGGCGTGGGACCGCGACGCCATAACGCCGGTGGACACCTTGTACCGGTTGGGCGCTCTTGGGCTGTTTGGGATCACCATGCCTGAAGAATGGGGCGGCGCGGGGGCGGACTTCATGTCCTATATTCTCGCGACCGAGGAACTGGCCTTTGGCGATGTCGGCATTTGCAATGCGCTGAACGCGACCAATTCCTATTGCTTCAAAGTGCGTGATTTCGGCACGGCGGCGCAAAAGGAAGAATTTCTACGCCCGGTCGCCAGCGGCCAGAAGATAGGCTGCATGTTGCTGACCGAACCGCATACGGGCTCGGATGCGGCGAATATAAAGACGCGTGCGGAACTGCGCGGCGATCATTATGTCGTCAATGGTGTGAAAAGCTTCATCACGTCGGGCCGCACGTCGGATATGGCGGTGTTGATCGCGGTCACGGACCCGGATG
>JAESSL010000311.1 GCA_016764135.1 Alphaproteobacteria bacterium | reverse complement strand
CGGCGCGGGAATGTTAGCCGCAGGAACGTTAGCCGTGGGATCAGCAGGTGTGGGAACGCCGGAACTCGCCCTTGCGCCGTGGTTTCTCGCGTTAAACTTCATTGTGCGTTCTCCTGCATTTGAATCATGGCTTTTTGCACGGAATCGGCGATGCCAAGGCCGCCGCTGGCCGCGATGGATTTGCCGTATTCCTGGGCCATCATGGATCGGTAAATGCCTTCGGCGTTGCCGCCGCCAAACGGGCCGTCGGTTTTGATGCCGTTCATCATTGTCTCGACGAATTGGGCGATAAAAAACGCTTCAAAGTCCTCGGCGGCCTTTTTGACCTGGGCCGGCTTCAGCGTTGTTCCCGCCGATGTTTTTCCCGTGTTGGCGGTCGGCAGGTTTGACGTGCTCGTCATGGCGAATCGGGCCTGATCGAATGCGGCGGCGGATATATCCATTACAGCACCATAATATCTGCGTTGAGCGCGCCCGCAGCCTTGATGGCCTGAATGATGGTGATCATGTCGCGGGGGCCAATGCCCAGCGCGTTCAAGCCGTTGACCAGATCCTGCAGGCTGACGCCGGATTCGAAGACGGTGAGTTTTTTATTGCCGCCTTCTGTGATTTCAATCGCCGTGCGCGGCACGACTTCCGTCGTCCCGGTGTTGGAGAAGGGTTGTGGTTGAGAAACTTGCGGGGTTTCACTGATGCGAATCGTCAGGCTGCCCTGCGCGATGGCGACGGTGTTGATGCGAACATTCTCACCCATGACGATGGTGCCGGATTGTTCGTCAATTACGACTTTGGCGACCTGATCCGGTTCGACCCGCAATTGTTCGATATCGGTCAGCAAATCGACCATTTGCCCTTTGTAGTTTTTGGGGAGGGTCAGTTTGATCGTCGCAGGATCCAGCGATTTCGCCGCCGCAACGCCCACCAACGCGTTAATGGCCCGCGCAATTCGCCGGGATGTGGTGAAGTCCGGGTTCCGGAGCGACAGGTTCATGGTCTTCATGCCCGCCAACTGGTAGGGAATTTCACGTTCAACGATGGCGCCATTGGCGATTCGTCCACTGGTCGGGACGCCCTTGATAATCGTTTCCGCAGCGCCTTGCGCGGCGAACCCGCCGACCGCCAGCGTGCCTTGTCCAACCGCGTAGACTTCGCCATCCGCGCCCAGCAGGGGCGTGACGAGAAGCGTGCCGCCCAGCAAATTATCAGCGTCGCCAATGGCGGAGACGGTCAGATCAATGCGGCTGCCCTGTTTTGAGAAGGGCGGCAGCGTCGCGGTGACCATGACGGCGGCGACATTGTCTGTTTGCAAGGCATCGTCGCGTGCGTTGACGCCCATGCGCTCCAGCATGCCGATCAGGCTTTCACGGGTGAATACTGCAGTGCCGAGGCTGTCGCCGGTTCCGTTCAGGCCGACAACAAGGCCATATCCAACGAGAATATTGTCGCGAACGCCTTCAAACTGGACAATATCCTTGATGCGGGATTGTGCGCTGACTTGATAGGGTGCGATCACAGCGATGATGAAACCGATGAGGGTCAGCCAGGTCGCGCGATTTTTACGCTGGCAGCGAAATGGAGAGTGGTTCGGTGATGGGATCATGCTATCGCGCTTTTGATTTTATTTATGACGGCTTTGCGATAACTGTAGCGAATGTCATGCCAAGTCTGTATTCAAGGTATCCTATTGAAATATAATGTTTTTGTTGTGGTGCCCCGGGAGCGTCTGACGGATTGGGCCTGCTCTGGGCAAGTAGCGCCGCCATGACCGGCAAAGTTTACCGGTTCGCCTTCTGTCCACGGCGCCTGGGGGTTGGCGCCGCGTAAAGCATTGGGGATGATCGAATTGTTTCGCTTACGTGAAAAAGTTGCTAGATTACGGGCATGAAAATAGATTCAACCGGTCCCATACGTTCCGCTCCGGTAAAAAAGGGCGGCGCCGCGCAAAAAACCAGTCGGCCGGGACAGTTCGCCAAACATATGGATGATAGCGTCGACGGCGTGTCGACTGTAGCGCCGAGTGCGCCGGCGCATAGCGTCGACGGCGTCCTGGCGATTCAGGATGTTGGCGATGCGACCGAGGATGGGCCGCGCGCACGAGCGCGGAAATGGGGCTTCGACACACTCGATCAACTGGAGCTCATCAAGTTGGATTTACTGGCGGGCGCGATGCCCAAGGGGCGCTTGATGAATTTGGCGCGGATCGTGGCGGAACGCCGGGAACGGACCGAAGACCCTACGCTGGACGCGCTTCTGGATCATATAGAACTGCGTGTGCGGGTCGAAATCGCCAAGTATGAACCGAGCTCCTGACTCACGCGATAACGACTTGTAGTCTGTCAGCTGAGTCCCCGGACTTGTTCCACCATGGGTGTATGGATATATTGCGGCGATTTTGTCGATCTCTTAATTAGGGGGGGAGAATGTCGAACACGCTGCTGCCGGATTACCGGCCTTCGGAAGCCGAAGAATTTATGAGCCCAATGCAACGAGAATATTTCAAGCATAGGCTCGAGAATTGGAAAGAAGAGTTGCTCCGGGAAACTAGAGGAACACTGGAAAGCCTTCAGGAAGAAAGTCTGGCTGAACCCGACATGGCGGATCGCGCCACGTTGGAGACAGATCGGACCCTGGAGTTGCGAACTCGCGACAGACAACGAAAATTAATCACGAAGATTGAATCTGCTTTGCGTCGGATCGCAAACGGAACCTACGGATTTTGCGAGGAAACAAAAGAGCCAATTTCCTTGCGGCGTCTTGAAGCAAGACCAATTGCGACGTTGTCCATCGAAGCGCAGGAACAACACGAACGGATGGAACGCACTCATCGCGATTGCTGAACAATCGTTTTGAGCCGTTTGTTCACGTAAAAATGCCGACGTCCAAATAGGGGCGTCGGCATTTTTTATTTTCGTTCGTACAGACGATCTCTATGCCGTTCCTAAAACGGGAAGATGATGTCGATGATCTGCGTTCCGTAGCGCGGTTGTTGAAAATCTGAAATATGACCGCGTCCGCCGTAGGAAACGCGAAGTTCGGCGATTTTTTCGTGGGTTATATTGTTTTGATTGGTGATGTCCTCGGGCCGAATGACTCCGACGACCTGAATCTCGCGGACTTCAAAGTTCACTCGAATTTCCTGACGGCCATGCAGTACGAGGTTCCCGTTGGGCAAAATTTGGGTCACGACGGCCGCGACCTGCAACTCAATCGTCTCATCGCGTTCGATTGACCCGGTGCCGGTGTTGGAGGTCGAGCTGTCAATATCCAGAAGAGAGGCCGCAGCCACCGCTTCCGGCAGCACGGCGTTTAGCGCGGCTTGATAGCCCAGAAGCGACGGTACCGATGCGTCTTCGCTTGTTGTGCGCGTGCGGGTGGTTTCGTTTTCGATTTCCGCCTGATCGTCGACATTAATGATGACAGTGACGATATCGCCGATTTGACTGGCGCGTAAATCCTTGAAAAACGCCCTCGATCCTGTGCGCCAAAGGGAGTTTGGACTTTTGTGCGGTTTGACTGGCGCCGGCATGGGCATGGTGACGGGGCGATAATCGGGGCGCGTGACCGGATTTTCGATCGACGCCAGATTGGGCGGTTTGCCGACGTCAGACAGGCGATTTAAAGCGTTGCACCCGGATAACAGCGCCGCAGTTATTATCATGCTGATGAACAGGAGGCCGGTTTTTTTTGCTACAGGCTTCATAATTTCGCTTTCTATGTCCATTATCGTCTTTATCGCAGTGCGATTTGACCCGCATTGGTCGCAGTGACCAGGCCGGAAGAAACGACAGTGGCGTCAATAATGGTTTTGCTGCGTGAGGTGCGAACGCGAATCATATCGTCTCTGGCGCCGTTTTGCAGCGCGCGGCCACTTGTCGTCAGCTTCAGGTTTCGCGTTTGAAAGATCACGGTGACCCGACTGCCTTTTTTCACCAGCACGGGAGGCTGGATTTCGCTAGCGCGAATCAGACGGTCTTCCGAGATCGGACGTTTGGGGCTCATGCCGATGAGTTTGGTTTCGTCCAGTATAATCTGAGGCGCAATACGGTTGCGGCGCACAGCTAACCACCGAATGTCATTCTTGCGGATAATGTCCCCCGCTGAGACACGACGGTTCAGGACGGGCGTTCGCACCAGATGGTGAATAGCGCCGGTAATTGTTTTTCGCACCGCGCCCGGTCGTAAGTCCGGCGCAATAATGACGGCGGAGAACCGTCCCGTGCGTGGGTCCTGCGTCAAGGAACGGATTTGCAGCGTCGCGGGCATGTCGCTCGGTAAATGTATCTGCATCATCCGGTTATCGAGCGTTACGTCGATGGCTTCGTCTGAAAACTGGTTGCCGGATGCATCGGCAAGGCCTGCTTTCCGATGCGCTTCCGCGCGAATGGCGTCGAGAATTTGAGTGGTGTCCAGTAGAATGCTGCGCCGCTCGACGATGGTTTGATCCAATCGGCTGACAGGGCGCCACCGAACGCCATACGCCCGGGCGACCCGGTAGAGCCAGGCTGCTTCCAGCGTCAACTTCCGCCCTGGCGCCGGGGCATAGGCGATGACCTTGTCCGCATGCCGTCCCGCGCCGTCAAAGATGTCGCCCAGACGGACATTGCGCCCGTCAACGACCACTGCTGCGCGCAACTGCGCGTTTGCGGTGTTGGTGGCTTTTGTGGCTTCGGCTTTGACGTCGCCAGCGCCAAGAATCAAAGCGGCGCCGACGATAACGAAAGTGGCGACGGCGAGACCAAGTCCGATCGCAAAGGCGGTTACATGGCGCATGGCATTGGCTCCTTAGCGGATGTTCGCCATTGTGGACATCATTTGATCCGAGGTTTCGATAACCTTCGAATTCATTTCATAGGCGCGCTGGGCGGTGATCAGGTTTGTGATTTCCTCCACTACATTGACGTTGGAGGTTTCCAGAAAACCTTGCTGAACGCGACCAAATCCCGCCGCGCCGGGAACGCCTGTCGAGGGCGTGCCGGAGGCTGGCGTTTCCTGAAACAGATTGTCGCCGACCGCGAGCAATCCGCCTTCATTGGCGAAAATGGCGAGGTTGAGTTGGCCGACATTGGTCTCCGTCACCGAACCGTCCTGTTTGACGAGAACCTCGCCGCTGGCGTTGATCGTCACATCGACCGCGTCGTTTGGTACGGTGATGCCCGGCTGGATGATAAAGCCGTCTGTGGTGACCAGTTCACCGTCCGCGCTCAACTGAAACGCTCCAGCGCGCGTATACGCGGTCTCGCCCGTTGGCAGAGTGATTTGAAAGTAACCGTCGCCGTTGATGGCGATATCGAGCGGGTTTTCGGTCAGCGTCAGATTGCCTTGCTCGGTAATTCTGTAGACTGCGGCTGTTTTGACGCCAAGGCCCACCTGGACGCCTGCGGGCACGATGGTCCCGGCGTCGGAGGATTGGGAGCCGACGCGTCGAAGGTTTTGATACAGCAAATCCTGAAATTCTGCCCGACGACGGGTGAACGCGGTCGTGTTCATATTGGCGATGTTGTGGGAAATGACCTCAACATTGAGTTGCTGCGCGAGCATTCCCGTTGCGCCGATGCCTAATGATCTCATAGTGCGAATTCCTAACCTTGTTGCGTACGGCCAATGGTGTTGATGGCGCGCAGGATTTTGTCATGTTCGGTTTTCATAAAATTCTGAGTCGCCCGATAAGAGCGATGGACCTGAATCATTCGGGTCATTTCCAGGATTGGCTGAACGTTCGAGGCTTCGAGACTGCCTTGCAGCATGGAGCTTCGGGCGGCTGGATCCGGACGCTCGTCCTTGGCTTCATAGAGATTGTTTTCGGCGCGTTTCAGATTGCGTTCGTTTTCGAACTCCACAAGACCGATGCGACCGATGAACCCGTTCACGCCGTCGATTGATCCATCGCTGCCGATGGTCAGCGCGCCAGATCCGGGCGGCACGGTGATGGGGGCGCCATTGTTGGACAAAACGATATCGCCCTGCCCGGTGACGAGTTGGCCGGTTTCATTCAGCTGGAAACGACCGTGGCGCGTGTAGCGTTCGCCGTTTTCTGTTTCGACGGAAAAATAACCAGGGCCGGAGATCGCCAGATCCAGTGTATTGCTGGTGACCGTCGTCGTGCCTTCGGTGAGATCCCGGGCAAGGCCGAAATCCTGCACGAAGGAAAGCGTTTCCGTCTGACTGGGCTTCGACACATATTCGCGAAACACCATTCGTTCGGCCTTGTAGCCGGAGGTATTCATGTTTGCGAGATTGTTGGCGATGACCGACATTTGTCTTTGCAGCGCTGTTTGCTTTGATAAGGCTATATAGCTGGGGTTTTCCATGGCGGCTTCGTCCTTGAGTTCCGAATTCGACAAATCACGTTGCATGGCGCGTGCCAACAGGAAGCAGGCAGAAATCCTGGCGGAAACGCTGGAGTCTCAGCGGTGGAGAGAACGCGGCGCGATCGAATGTTTTGGCGCGATGACGGGGCGTTCCAGAAAAAAGGTAGGCTTTGCCGGGTAGTTCTTGCCGTCGCCTTGTCTGAAGAAGAACGCCCGTAGCAACACACTTTTTTAAGGTTCGAAATCTATGATTACTTGTATAATTGAAGCGGATTCAGTCGATGACTTTAATTATTTTAATTTTATGAAATTAAGGTTAGTTTAGAACCATGACAGATGAAGTTGAAGAAGAAGGCGGCGAAGACGAGTCCTCTGGCGAGGGCGGCGGATCTGGCGGCGGGTTAAAAAAACTCATCCTGTTCGTGGTTCTGCCAATTGTGTTGCTGGCTGGCGGCGGCGCCGGGCTGTATTTCAGCGGTATGCTGGATTCTATGCTCGGCATTGAGGCGGAAGACGCGCATAAAGAAGAAAAAGTCGAGGAAGATACCGGCCCCGGCCATTATATGCAGCTCGATGAAATTCTTGTCACCTTGAGCGGCAAGGGCCGAAAACAAAGCTTCCTGAAAATGCGCATCAGCCTCGAACTTGAAAACGCTGAAGCTGAAGCGCGTATTACGGCGGTCATGCCGCGCATTATTGATAATTTCCAGGTATTCCTGCGAGAATTGCGGGTCGAAGAACTGCAAGGGTCGCAGGGTATGTACAGGGTGAAGGAAGAGTTGTTGTCGCGCGTGAATGCGGCGGCGCGTCCGGTCAAGGTAAAGGATATTTTGATTGGCGAGATTTTGGTGCAATAATTATAGTGGTACAGTAATTGCTATTGGTATTCGGGATAGCAAACTCTATAGGACGCTGGCGCCGTGTATGGTTCCTGCGGCGGCGTTCTTTTTTAGCCGGATAGGTTGACTCTCATGAGTGAAGATCAAGACGACGAAGAAATCGATGACGACGCAGTCGCCGCCGAATGGGCCGCTATGGCTGAAGAAGGCGAGGGCGAGGGTGACGACGGCGACGCGATGGCCGACGAATGGGCCGCTATGGCCGAAGAAGACGGCGATGACGGAGCCGCCGCGCGCGTACTGAACCAGGACGAAATCGACAGCCTGCTCGGCTTTCAGGGCGATGGCGGCGGCGGCGGCGACCGCTCCGGCATCGAGGCTATCATCGACAGTGGGATGGTGTCGTATGAACGGCTGCCCATGCTGGAGGTGGTCTATGACCGCCTGGTGCGGATGATGTCGACGTCGTTGCGTAATTTTACCTCCGACAATGTCGAGGTCAGCCTCGACAATATTACGTCGATTCGCTTCGGCGACTATCTGAACTCTATTCCGCTGCCCGCCATGCTGGCGGTGTTCAAGGCGGAGGAATGGGATAATTACGGCTTAATAACCGTCGACAGCTCGTTGATCTACTCAATCGTCGATGTGTTGCTGGGCGGACGGCGCGGCACGGCGGCGATGCGAATTGAAGGCCGGCCCTATACGACTATCGAGCGCGGCCTTGTGCGCCGTATGATCAACGTCGTTCTGGCCGATTTATCCTCGGCGTTTGATCCTTTGAGCTCCGTGACGTTCCGGTTTGACCGATTGGAGACAAATCCGCGGTTCGCAACGATCGCGCGCCCCGCGAATGCGGCGATTCTGGCGCGGCTGCGCATTGATATGGAAGATCGCGGCGGCCGGTTGGAACTCATGTTGCCCTATGCGACGCTGGAGCCGGTTCGCGAGCTACTGTTGCAAATGTTCATGGGGGAGAAGTTTGGCCGCGATTCTATCTGGGAAAATCACCTGGCCACGGAACTCTGGTATACGACAGTGGAGGTTCAGGCGGTCCTGGACGAAGTATATGTTCCTTTGAAAGATGTCATGAACTGGAAGGTGGGCACGCAGCTGCTCTTGAACGCGACGCCGGATAGTTCGGTTTTGATGCGTTGTGGTAAAGTGCCTTTGTTCCGTGGGCCCATGGGGCGCAGTGGGAATTCGGTCGCGGTGCGCGTGGATGAAAGACTCCTGGAGTAATCGCTATGATTGTTGGTGATTTTGGTTTGTTGATTGATGGCGTCGTGTCGATATTGCTCGTCACGGTCATTGTGTACGCCGTTCGTTTGAACCGGAACCTCGGCACGCTGAAGGCGAACAGGATGGAGCTGGAACAATTGATCGCCAGTTTCACCGAATCAACCGACCGCGCGGAAGCCAGCGTCGGGCGCCTTAAATCGACTGCGACGGAAACCGCGCAATCCCTGCAATCCAATGTGACGCGCGCACAGGAGCTTCGGGATGATTTGACCTTTATGACCGAGCGCGCGAATGAAATCGCAGATCGGTTGGAGGCGGCGATTAGTAATTCACGTCGCAGCGGGACAGCGCGCCCGGATGACGGCGCCGCCGATGGCGAGAAGGGCCGCGATTTTTCGAGAACCCGACGATCCGGCGGCGGCTTGCCTGGCGTCGGACGGGATGGCGCCGGACGGGATGGCGATGAAGACGAACGGGAAAAATCAAAGACTGAATT
>JAESSL010000310.1 GCA_016764135.1 Alphaproteobacteria bacterium | reverse complement strand
TATCGACGCGGCTGGGCCTGGCCGGCGCGCCTGCGGAAGCCGAAGTCATGATGGTTGAACGAGACCTGCGGCTCTTGGCGCTAACCGGCGGACGTTATCATGTGGCGCATGTTTCGACCGCGGCGACCGTAGACGTCATCCGCCGCGCCAAACGAGACGGGTTGAACGTCACCTGCGACACCGCTCCACATTATTTTGCGCTGAATGAAAACGCGATCGGCGACTACCGCACATTTGCAAAGGTTAATCCGCCCTTGCGCAAGGAACGGGATCGACAGGCGATTGCCGATGCTCTGGCGGAAGGCGTCATTGACGCCATCGCCAGCGACCACTCGCCCTTTGATCAGGATTCCAAACGCCTGCCCTTCGCTCAGGCGACATTTGGCATGATCGGTCTGGAAACGCTCCTGCCGTTAACGTTGGAGCTTTATCACAACCGGATCATGAGCCTGCTGGACGCATTGCGACTGGTCACTATAAATCCAGCGCAGCTCTTGAGGCAGCCAACCGGCAAGCTCGCGGTCGGCGCGCCGGGGGATCTGGTTTTATTTGATCCCGACAAACCATCGCGCGTCGATGTGGACTCCTTTCACAGTAAATCAAAAAATTCCCCCTACGATGAGCGCCCAATTCAGGGAAAAGTGCGTCGCACCGTCGTGGAAGGTCGCGCAATTTTCGTCGACGACGCCTGACCCATGGATCTCAGCGTCACGTCGATCGGTCTCTGCCTGGCGGGATATATCCTGGGGTCCATACCGTTTGGACTGGTGATTACGCGGCTGGCGGGGCTTGGCGATATCCGCAATATCGGATCCGGGAATATTGGCGCGACCAACGTCCTGCGAACCGGGAACAAGTTTTTAGCCGCCCTCACCCTTATTCTAGACAGCGGCAAAGGCGCCGCCGCGGTTCTTGCGACAGCCGCATACGACCCCGCAATGACCGCGCCTGTCGCAGTGGCGAGTGTCCTTGGACATTTGTTTCCAGTCTGGCTGGGCTTTCACGGGGGCAAGGGCGTCGCGACCACATTAGGGGCGTTATTGGCGCTATCCTGGCCTGTCGGCGTTTTGTGCTGCGGGACATGGCTTCTATGCACCGCCTTGTTCCGGTATTCGTCGCTCTCGGCTCTTGTCGCTCTCGCCTTGTCTCCCGCATACGCTTATTTTCTGAGCACATCGCCGGTCATGATCGCCGCCGCCATCCTCGCGGCGCTGGTGATTTTTCGACACAAAGAAAATATTCAGCGCTTGTTGGCGGGACAAGAAACCAAAATCGGTAAAAAATCATGAACGATACCCCATAACCCTCATCCGGTGAAATTTTGAAAATGAGTCAACCTCAAACCGCCGCATTGAGCGAATCAGAACGGTTGGACCGTCTGCGCCTCATCCGCAGTCAAAACGTCGGCCCCGTCACATTTCGTCAACTCATCGAGCGCTTCGGCTCCGGGTCGGCGGCGCTGGAGGCCCTGCCGAACCTGGCGCGGCGCGGAGGACGACGCGGTGGTCTGAAAATTTGTAGCGCCGCCGCCGCCCGTCAGGAATTCGAGCAGATGCGCGCGCTTGGCGGACGTCATATGGTGATTGGCGACCCGGACTTTCCCATAGCGCTCGCCGCCATCTCCGACGCCCCACCAACGCTTTGCTTACTGGGAGACTCGACGCTTCTCAACCGTCGCATTATCGCCGTCGTTGGGGCGCGCAACGCATCGACCAATGGACGCCGGTTTGCGGAACATTTGTCTCGTGATCTGGGCCGCGCCGATCTGGTCATTGGATCCGGGCTCGCCAGAGGCGCGGACGCTGCGGCGCATACAGGCGCACTGGCGACCGGAACAATCGCCGTTGTCGCGGGCGGCGCGGACGTCATCTACCCACGAGAAAACACAGACCTCTATGAACAAATCTGCGAGCATGGCCTCGTGGTGTCGGAACAACCACCCGGCGTAGAGCCGCTGGCCCGACATTTTCCCCGCCGCAATCGAATAATTTCCGGATTGGCGCTTGGGGTCGTGGTGATAGAAGCGGCGGCCCGCTCAGGATCATTGATCACCGCCCGTCTGGCCGGGGAACAAGGCCGGGAGGTCTTCGCCGTCCCGGGCTCCCCCCTGGACCCCCGCGCCAAGGGACCCAACAAGCTCATCCGCGATGGCGCCATCCTTCTGGAAAGCGCCGCAGACGTGCTCGACGCGTTGCCGCCCCTGGGTCAGGGTGAATTCAGCGAATTCAAGACCGGCGGCTATCAACCACCCCTTACGCGGCAAGACGGCGCCAAACCCACCGAGGGCCCCGATCTGGAAAACGCGCGCGACGCCATCCTCGAGCATCTGGGGCCGGCGCCAACGCGTCTGGATGATTTGATCCGGGGCTCGGATTACCCCATCAACATATGGTCGCTGATTTTACTGGAACTGGAGTTGGCCGGACGTCTTGAGCGCCATCCCGGCGGCGCTGTGAGCCTGTTAGCGTCCCTGAGCGACGTCTGACTGGTGAGAATCGTTATTGGTCGCGAGTAGCAGGAACGCGAGATTTATTCGCCTTCACGCCCGGAAATTTGGGTTTTCAGAAAAAAGCTTTAGTTGACGAAGCACGAATACGGTGCCAAGTGTGACTTTCATCACATCAGCGGATCGCTGAGTGAATGTAAAATGCATCCGAGAACATATACCATCGTGCGTTAGGAAATCATGAACGTTGTCGTTGTCGAGTCGCCTGCCAAGGCGAAGACCATAAATCGTTATCTTGGCTCTGATTTTAAAGTGATCGCGAGCTATGGCCATGTCCGGGATCTGCCGCCGAAAGACGGCTCAGTGCGCCCTGATGAAGATTTTGCCATGTCCTGGCAAGTCACTGGAAAATCACAGAAAAACATGGACGAAATTACGTCTGCGTTACGTGGCGCCACGCATTTATATCTCGCGACCGATCCAGATCGTGAAGGCGAAGCCATTTCCTGGCACGTCCAGCAGATACTGGAAGAAAACAAGGCGTTAGACGGCATCAAGGTCCAGCGAGTCGTTTTTCACGAGATCACAAAGAACGCCATAGTGGAAGCGATGAAGCATCCACGCGAATTAGACGAATCGCTCATACAGGCTTATCTCGCTCGGCGCGCTCTGGATTATCTGGTCGGATTTACGCTCTCCCCGGTTTTGTGGCGGAAGTTGCCCGGTTCCCGTTCGGCGGGTCGAGTGCAATCCGTCTCCTTGCGGTTGATTTGTGAGCGCGAAGCTGAAATTGAAATCTTCAAGGCCGATGAATACTGGTCGGTGGACGTCGATCTGAAGACCGCAAAAGACCAAACCTTCACCGGACGTCTGACTCACCTCAATGGCAAAAAACTAAACAAGCTCAGCCTCACCGACAAAGCCGCCGCCGATGCAGCGCTGGCCGCGGTTCGCGCCGCTGGTTACAAGGTTTCCGGTGTGGAAAATCGTATTGTCCGGCGCAATCCGGCGCCGCCCTTCACGACGTCGACGTTGCAGCAGGAAGCCAGCCGAAAACTGGGTTTCAGCGCCAGCCAGACCATGCAGGTCGCGCAGCGCCTCTATGAAGGCACGGAGGTCGACGGCGAAGCGACCGGGTTAATTACATATATGCGGACCGACAGCGTAACGCTCGGTCAGGAAGCCGTCGCCGCATCGCGCGCACTGATTGGTCAGGACTTTGGCGCCGAGTATGTCCCCGCCACGGCGCGCGTATATAAGACAAAGGCGAAGAATGCGCAGGAAGCGCACGAAGCGATCCGCCCTACGAACTTTCAATTACGCCCTGCCGAAGCCGCGCGCTTCCTCGATGACGCGCAGCGCAAATTGTACGAGTTGATCTGGAAAAGAACCGTCGCAAGTTCAATGGAAAGCGCCGTACTGGACCAGATGGCTGTCAATATTTCAGACCCGGCGAACACCGTCATGCTCCGCGCGAATGGATCAGTGGTCAAATTTGACGGTTTTTACATCCTGTATCAGGAAAGCCAGGACGAAGCGACCAAGGACGAAAAAGATCGTCGCTTGCCGCTTATGGCGAAGGATGAATTGGTCACCCTGGCCGAAGCCAAGGCGGAACAGCATTTCACCCAGCCACCGCCGCGATACACCGAAGCGAGTCTCGTTAAAAAGATGGAGGAGCTCGGCATCGGGCGCCCGTCGACCTACGCTTCAACCCTGAAAGTGCTGCAGGACCGCGACTACGTCCGCCTGGACAAACGCCGCTTTCATCCCGAAGACCGTGGGCGTCTCGTCACCGCGTTTCTGACGAATTTCTTCAAACGCTATGTCGAATATGACTTCACCGCTGAGTTGGAAAACCAGCTGGACGAAATTTCGGACGGGCAGATCGATTGGAAAAAGGTCCTTCGGGATTTTTGGTCCCCGTTCTCCAAATCAGTGGGTGGTACAAAAGACCTGACAATCACCCAGGTCCTGGACGCACTCGACATTGACCTTGGCCCGCATTTCTTTCCCACCGACGAAAACGGCAGCGATGTTGCAGCCCGCGCCTGCCCTGCCTGCGCCGCCGGACGGCTTAATTTGAAGCTCGGTAAATTCGGCGCATTTATTGGATGTGCGAATTATCCAGAATGTCGCTATACGCGACAATTCGGAGCACCCGGAGATAGCGAAGAAGACGCGGAAATCGCCGATCTCGCACTTGGACCTCGCGTTCTGGGGCCTCACCCGGAAACGACGGAAGACGTAACGCTTCGCAAAGGGCCTTATGGCCTCTATGTGCAGCTTGGCGAGCAGGAGCCGAAGGAAAAAGGTAAGAAAGCCCCACCCAAGCCGAAGCGGGTTTCCCTTACGAAATCGATTTCACCGGCGTCGCTTTCGCTGGAAACGGCTTTACGCTTGCTGGCGCTCCCGCGCGAAATTGGCGACCATCCCGAAACCGGTCAAAAGATCGTCGCAGGCATCGGTCGGTTCGGACCCTATCTGAAACATGGTCCGGCCTATTGCTCGGTTGGACCCGAAGAAGACATTCTGACAATCGGCTTTAATCGCGCCGTGGTCATTATTGCGGAAGCCAAATTAAAAGGTCGTGGCGGCGGTGGCCGGGACCTTGGCGAGTATGACGACAAACCAGTGAGCGTGCGTAAAGGCCGGTTTGGCCCGTATGTAAAATGCGGCAAAGTGAACGCCACGCTCCCCAGAGATTTAGAGATGGACGAAATCACGCTGGAAAAAGCAATTGTCCTGATCGAAGCTAAAATTGTAAAAATGGAAGCCAAGGCCGCAGCGCCTGCAACCAAGGCTAAACCCAAAAAGGCTGCCGCGAAAAAGCCCAAGGCGAAAGCTAAGCCAAAAGCTAAGACGAAGCCGAAGGCGGCAAAGAAGGCAACCGCGAAAACAACGACAAAAAAGACGACTGTGAAAAAGACACCTGCGAAAAAGGCGACAGCCAAAAAACCGACACGAAAAAAAGCAGCCGCCACAACAACACCAGACAAGGCTGATTCGGCCGTAAGCGAGACGACTTGAGCGACCGGCTTTATCCATCACTGCCGACAAAAGCTCAAATCCTTGAATTTGTTAACAACAGCCCCAGCCCTGTCGGCAAACGGGAAATTGGCAAGGAATTCGGCGTTAAGGGCGCAGCCCGGAAACCGTTGAAACAACTGCTGACCGAATTGCAAAACGAAGGTTTGCTCGAACGAGGACGACGACGAAACGTCGCACCGCCCGGCGCGCTGCCATCTGTCCTTATCATTGATGTCGTCGAGATCGATGCAGACGGCAAATTAATTTGTCGCCCTGCGCGTTGGGATCAAGAGGCGCCGCCACCGACCATTCACCTGAACCCGGGGCGACGCGGGCG
>JAESSL010000309.1 GCA_016764135.1 Alphaproteobacteria bacterium | reverse complement strand
CTATCCGGGCGTTGGCGCGGAAGAACGCGGTCAGGCGGAAGCCATTGCGCGATCGATTGAAACCTGTCTGTCACTCAATACGCCGGTCGTCAGCGTCATCATTGGGGAGGGCGGCTCCGGGGGCGCTATCGCCCTGGCCGCCGCGAATAAAGTTTTTATGCTGGAGCACAGCATCTATTCCGTCATCGCGCCCGAGGCCTGTTCGTCGATACTGTGGCGTAGCGTTGATCATGCGCAAGACGCCGCGAAATCGCTTCGGTTAACCGCGCAGGATATTCTGGAGTTCGGCGTCATCGACGCGATTATTCCAGAGCCCGTCGGCGGCGCGCATCGTAGCCCGGAAGAAGCGATTGATGCTGTTGGCGATGCGGTGGAGGCGGCGTTGAGCGAACTGATGGGTCAGGACGCTGAATGGCTGAAAAAACAACGCGCGGACAGATTTTTGGCGATTGGTCGCGTTTAACGCTGCGCGTTCGCGCGGACTCAAAGAAGCGGCAGCGTTGCGCCGCCTTGCTCAGTTATACGGAAAATCAAATTTTACGGAAAACGAACTTGGGTCTACAGGCGTGACCTCAGGTCTATAGCCGCCCGTGGCAATGTTTGTATTTTTTGCCGGATCCACAGGGACAGGCGGCGTTTCTCTGGATTTTACCCCAGGTTGAAGGATCATTCGGGTTCATTTGATCTGTGGGCCGCCGACGAACCGTCGTCATTGTCGCACCGCCACCGCCAATTGCGGCTTCGGGCGTTTCGTGATCCTCGACCATCGCCTGTTCTTGTCGCGCAAACATGTCCGAGTCTGGCGATACAGGTTGTAATTCAATGTGACACAGGACGCTTGTGACGGATTCGCGAACGCGGTCCAGCATATGCTGGAACTGGGTAAAGGCTTCGGTTTTGTATTCATTGAGCGGATCACGCTGGCCATAGGCGCGCAACCCGATGCCCTGGCGCAAATGATCCAGCTGAAGAAGGTGTTCTTTCCAGCTTTGATCCAGAATTTGCAGCAGAAGGCTTTTTTCCGCCATCCGCATCAGTTCAGGGCCATAATTGGCGGCTTTTTCCGCCAGCTTCCGGTCCACTGCGTCGTTAACCCTGTCCAGAATTTCCTGGTTGGCGATGCCTTCTTCCTTCGCCCAATCCTGAATGGGGAGATCCAGCGCAAAAATGCGCAGGCATTCAATGTGAAGGTGTTCGGTGTCCCATTGCTCCGCATAGGCGTTTTCGGGGATGTTGGCGCTCACCAGATTTTCAATCACTTCGTGACGCATATCCGTGACGTCTTCCTGGACGTCGGTGGCGCGCATCAAATCTTTCCGTTGTTCATAAATGACCTTGCGTTGGTCGTTCATGACATCGTCGTATTTCAGCAATTGTTTGCGGATGTCGAAGTTTCGCGCTTCGACTTTTTCCTGCGCCTTTTCCAGCGCTTTGTTGATCCAGGGGTGAATGATCGCTTCACCTTCCTCCAGACCGAGTTTTTGCAGCATGCCGTCCATGCGTTCCGATCCGAATATTCGCATCAGATCATCTTCAAGGCTGACGAAAAATTTGGATGCGCCCGGATCGCCCTGACGTCCGGATCGACCGCGAAGCTGATTGTCGATGCGGCGTGATTCGTGGCGTTCGGTTCCCAGAACATATAGGCCGCCGGATTCGAGAACGAGTTTTTTCGCCTTCTCGATTTCCGCCGTGATGCTCTCTGTCAGCGCCGCCTTTTCCTCCGGTGACGTTACATCCGCCAGTTCACGGAGCAGACGCATCTCAAGATTGCCGCCCAACTGAATATCCGTGCCGCGGCCCGCCATGTTGGTGGCGATGGTCACGGCGCCGGGAATGCCAGCCTCAGCAATGATGAAGGCTTCCTGTTCATGGTGTCGCGCGTTCAAAACATTATGTTTGATTTTGTTTTTACGAAGAACGTCGGCCAGTTCTTCGGATTTCTCGATAGAGATTGTGCCGACAAGCACAGGTTGCTTGCGCGTGCTGCATTCCGCAATCTGTTTGACGATTGCGTCGTATTTTTCTCGATTTGAGCGATACACTTCGTCATGGGCGTCGTCGCGAATCATGTCTTGGTTCGTGGGCATTTCAACGACATCGAGGTCGTAAATTTCCATAAACTCCCCGGCTTCGGTCAGCGCCGTGCCGGTCATGCCCGACAGCTTTGGGTACAGGCGAAAATAGTTCTGGAAGGTGATCGACGCCAGAGTCTGGTTTTCCTGCTGGACCGTGACGCCTTCCTTGGCTTCGAGCGCCTGATGCAGACCTTCGGAAAACCGGCGGCCTTCCATCATGCGGCCGGTGAACTCATCAATGATGATGACCTTATCATCCTGGACAATGTAATCGGAGTCGCGTTGAAACAGCTTATGCGCCCGAAGCGCCTGATTGACGTGGTGGACCAGCGAGACATTGCCCGCGTCGTAGAGATTGTCGCCGTCCAGCATCTCATGCTCGGCTAACAATTCTTCGATATGCACCGTACCCTTTTCGGTCAGCGTCACGCTTCGATGCTTTTCTTCCTTGTCGTAATCATCCTCGCTCAAAAGAGGAATAAGTTTATCCACCTTGAAATACATTTCCGAAAAATCGTCTGTCGGGCCGGAAATAATCAACGGTGTGCGCGCTTCATCAATCAGGATGGAATCGACTTCATCGACAATTGCGAAGTTGAAGGGGCGCTGCGTCAGCTCCTCAATCTCGAACTTCATATTGTCGCGGAGATAATCGAAACCGAATTCGTTGTTGGTGCCATAGGTGACGTCTGCAGCGTATTGTCGCTGGCGCTCCAAATCGTCGATGCCATGGACGATGCAGCCAACGCTCAGGCCCAGGAATTCATATACCTGCCCCATCCATTTTGAATCGCGCTCGGCCAGATAATCATTCACGGTGACGACGTGAACGCCCTTGCCCTCTAGCGCATTCAGATACACCGGCAGCGTCGCGACAAGCGTTTTGCCTTCGCCGGTTTTCATCTCAGCGATCTTGCCCTGATGCAGGACGAGCCCGCCTATAAGCTGAACGTCAAAATGGCGCTGGCCCAGAGTACGTTTCGCCGCCTCCCGCACCGTAGCGAAGGCTTCAATCGCGATGTCGTCGAGACTTTCCCCGTCGGACAGGCGCTGGCGAAACCAGTCCGTCCGTTTTTTCAGGTCTTCGTCGGACAGGGGTTCTATTTCGGCCTCGAGCGCGTTGGCGGCGTCGATCGAAATTTGCAACGACTTGATAATGCGGTCGTTGGGGGATCCAAAGACCCGCTTAAGGATGCCGCCAATCATGAGCGCCTCGAAGGTTGGAATCGTAAGGGAAATGTATGTCGAATAAATAGTTGCTGGTGTCACATAAGCAGGCGCTGCGCGACTGTCAACGCAAAGGCTTATCGGTGTGCAACTGAGTTGAGCCCTGAACGTGGTGAAACTGGCGTCGCAACCTGATGGAATTCCCTATGGAAACCCCCGAAATTACCATGTCAGCCCTTGTGTCCGACTTACTTAGTAGTTTATCCCTCTTGGGCGTTTACGTCCAAGTCGATCAAATCAAATTCAAGATCCCGGCAAAAGGAAATCGCTATGCTTCGCCAGTCTCGTCTCGCCGTTTATACAGCTGTTTTCGCTTTTATCGCCGCTTTGCCACTTTGGGGTGGTGAGGGTGCGTTGGCCCAAAGCGGCAAAGCGGAAAAAGATATCGTCGTGGCGACGGTTGAAGGCCAGACAATCTATCGAACAGAGCTTTTGCGGGCGTTTCAGCGGCTGCCCGATCAGGTTAAACAAGCTGGTCTGGAGACGATTTATCCGCGGCTCGTGGAGCGGTTGGTTCAACGGCGATTGTTGGTCATTGAAGGGCGGGCGCAAAAACTCGCCAAGGACCCAGCTGTGATTCGACGCGTGAAACTGCTCGAAGACGCTGTGATCGGGGAAGTATTTCTGAATCGTCTGATCGAAAGCAAGTTAAGCCCGGCATTGCTGAAAGAACGCTATGACGCGTTCGTCGCGAGCAACCCCCCGCGGGAAGAAGCGCGCGCGCGCCATGTCCTGCTCGATAAAGAGGTGGACGCCACAAACCTTATCGCCCATCTCAAGGGCGGGATGGATTTTGCCGAGGCTGCAAAAAAATATTCGACTGGGCCGAGTGCATCCAAGGGCGGAGATTTGGGATATTTCGGGCGCACGGATATGGTTAAACCTTTTTCCGATGCGGCGTTTTCTCTGAAAAAGGGCGAATTTACGCAGACGCCGGTTAAAACCAAATTTGGCTACCATGTCATCAAATTGGAAGACCTTCGTAAGGTTGAGGCGCCGAGCTTCGAGGTGTTGAAGCCGCGTCTGGTGCAGGAAGCCGGGCAGGGGCTCGCGGCGCAGGCGATGGCGGAGCTGGTGGACAAGGCCAAGGTCGAACGTTTCGCATTTGACGGTTCTCCCATGAAGGCGCCGCCCGCCAGGTAAGACGCCTTGACCGCTATGTCATAACGGAACATCACGGAGCACACGACAATGACACAACGTTCACCGCTTGCGCCGGAAAAATTTCCGGTCATGCCCG
>JAESSL010000308.1 GCA_016764135.1 Alphaproteobacteria bacterium | reverse complement strand
GCCGTCTTCGACCGGTTCGATGAGATCGAGTTCCCCGGCGGAGACGACCGATACGCCAAAGGGCTGAATCAGATCGCCGATCTCCCGCACCTTGCCCGGATTGTGGCTGGCGATGACCAGCCGATCCTCGGTAAAGCGCCGCCCGGAAACTGGCTCGGAAATAGGCATTGTGTCCGACCCGGTCGTCATGGGGCTTAAAGGCCGAGGGCTTGTTTTTGCGCGACGATCAACTCGGCGACGCCCTTTTCCGCAAGGTCGAGCATCGCATTGAACTGATCCCGGCTGAAGGGGTCGCCTTCGGCAGTGCCTTGAATTTCAACGACGGCGTTTGAACCGGTCAGCACAAAATTGGCGTCGGCCTGCGCGTTGGAATCTTCCGCATAATCCAGATCCAGCACCGCTTCGCCTTTATACAGGCCGCAGGAGATTGCCGCGACGGCCCCCTTTAATGGGATTTCCTTGATGGCGCCGAGTGTACGCATGTGCTCAAAGGCCATATACAGCGCGATATAGGCGCCCGTAATCGAGGCTGTACGCGTACCCCCATCGGCCTGGAGAACATCGCAATCAATGCGGATTTGGCGCTCGCCAAACCCATCCAGCTTGGTGATGGCGCGCAAGCTGCGGCCGATCAGGCGCTGAATTTCCTGCGTTCGGCCTGACCCTGAGGCGCGGCGCCGGTCGATGCGCGATTCTGTGGATCGCGGGAGCATGCCGTATTCAGCCGTTACCCAGCCCTTGCCCGTTTTGCGCAGGAAGGGCGGCACCGATTCATCGATACTGGCGGTGCACAGCACATGGGTTTCGCCAAATTTTGCGAGGCACGAGCCTTCAGCGTATTTGGAAACGCCGGTTTCCAATGTAACGGTTCGCATCTCGTCAAGGGCGCGGCCGGATGGGCGCATGGGACTGTCTCCAACTATGATTTTCAAGCAGCGCGGACGCTACCGCCTGACGGCCGTCAAGTCCAGCGCTGCAAGCAGTTCGCCTTGCCGTCTGACCGGGGCGCAGACGGGGGTTACCAGAGACGGCGCGATATGGTATTTCGCTTGGTATGTCGATTGAACTGAACCAGCGATCCAGAGATATCCTGAAGTTGATTGTCGAGACTTATGTCGAGACCGGCGAACCTGTCGGCTCGCGTTTGCTGTCTCGACAATTGGGCGACGCGCTTTCTCCGGCGACCATCCGTAACGCGATGGCGGATATGGAGGAAACCGGGCTGCTGTATTCGCCCCATACCTCCGCCGGGCGCCTGCCGACGGACGCCGGGTTGCGACTGTTTGTCGATGGTATTCTGGAAATCGGCAATTTAACCGAGCTGGAACGCAGAAGCATTGAGGCGCAAAGCGCTGGCTCCGGCCGGACGATGAACCAGTTGCTGGATGAAGCGACGTCGTTGTTGTCGGGCCTGTCTCAATGCGCGGGCCTTGTCGTCGCGCCGAAACAGGATACTGCGCTGAAGCATGTGGAATTCGTCAGCCTGGCGCCGGGCCGCGCGCTGGTTGTGCTGGTCGCTGAAAATGGGCTGGTCGAAAACCGGATCATTGATTTACCGCCCGGATTGCCGCCGTCCAGTCTGGTCAAAGCCAGTAATTTTTTGTCCGCTAAACTCGTGGGTAAAACCCTGTCCGAGGTCGAAGAAATGGTCCGGGTGGACCTGGCGCTTCAGCAGGCTGAACTGGATAGTCTGACTCAAGCGGTCGTGCGGGCGGGCGTCGCCACCTGGTCTGAAGGCATCGGCGGGGACGGCGTGCTTATTGTGCGCGGCCAATCGCATTTGCTGGACGATGTGACGGGAATGGCGGATCTGGAGCGAATTCGCGCCCTTTTCGTGGCGCTGGAAGAAAAGGAATCTCTGCTCCGGGTTCTAGAGGAAACGGGTGGGGCGGAAGGCGTGCAGATCTTTATTGGGTCTGAAAGCGATTTGTTTGCGCAAGCTGGATGTTCGGTCATAATTGCGCCCTTTGCGGATCGGGATGAGCGCATCGTCGGCGCCATCGGGGTTGTGGGGCCGGTGCGGATGAATTATGGACGCATTATTCCGATGGTCGATTACACTGCGAAAATCGTAAGTGGCCTTGTTAGCTAATCATTTCTGTTGGGTAAAGGGCGGTTCTGACAGGCGAATGGCGCCTCAGTTGGGCAAATGGGTTGTGCGTGCGCCTGCGAATGCATAATTGTTGTGCTTGATGGCGCTGGTGGGGCGCCAAGGTGTCCGGAACGCCCCAAGGACCAGACCGGACGAAGAGCCAGAATGCGCCCAAAATGCGCCCAGAATGCACAATTGAGGTTTACGGCATGAACGACGACTCCAAGCAAGAAGAATCTGAAACCCCCGAGGGCTCCGAAGGCGCTGAAAACGTCGTGGATATGGATGGTGCGTCCGTTGACGCCGCCGCACCCGACGGCGAGGCCGCAGAGAGCGAACCCGTAACGCCGGAAGAAAAAATTGCGGCGCTGGAAGCTGAGCTGGAAGCGGGAAGAGAACAGTTGTTACGCCAATTGGCGGAAACAGAAAATGTTCGCCGCCGGGCCAAGCGCGAACGCGAAGATACAATCCGTTATGGCGCCAGCGCACTCGCCAAGGATTTGCTGAACGTTGCCGATAATCTGCAACGCGCCTTGCAATCCGTACCGGCGGAAGCGCGGGAGTCCGACGAGACCCTCAAAAACCTGGTGATCGGCGTCGAACTGACGGAAAAAGAACTTTTGACGGCGCTGCAAAAGCAGGGGGTCGAGAAAATCTAGCCTTTGGGCGAAAAATTCAGTTATGACCGGCATCAGGCGATGTTTGAGGTGCCTGGCACGGGTAAACCGGCGGGTACGGTGGTCGAGCTGATGCAGCCTGGATATATGATGCATGACCGCCTTTTGCGTCCGGCCATGGTCGGCGTGGCCAAGGGCGAGCCCGAAGCGCCGCCAGAAGGCGTGGATCATGTGGACACGACGGCTTAGGGCGGCTTAGGTCGATTTTCAGGATTTGGCCGTGTATTTTGCGAAATAATCCGTAATTTACGGGGCCAAAATGGGTTTTACTCACAAATTAGTGATTTCGGTTCTTGCGGGCCTCTGACTCCGAACATATATAGCCGAATGTCAGTCGGATTAACGCGACGAATTTTCAAATTTCAATGGGACTTCCGGCGGCGCCGCGATGCGGGCCAAGGGAAGTTGCCGAAACAAGAGGTGTATACGAGATGGCAAAGGTCATAGGAATTGACTTGGGGACAACGAACTCCTGCGTCGCAGTCATGGATGGCGCGACTGCAAAGGTGATCGAGAATGCGGAAGGGCAGCGCACGACGCCGTCCATGGTCGCGTTCGCCGATGGCGGCGAACGGCTGGTCGGTCATTCCGCCAAGCGTCAGGGCGTCACCAACCCCGAAAATACATTCTATTCCATCAAGCGTCTGGTCGGACGCCGGTTTGAGGACGCCGAGGTCAAAAAAGATATTGGTCTCGTCCCTTACGCGATTGTTTCCGGCGACAATGGCGACGCGTGGGTTCAGGATACGAATGAGCAGACCTACGCGCCCAGCCAGATCAGCGCCTTCATCGTTCAGAAAATGAAAGAGACGGCGGAAGCCTATCTTGGCGAGGAAGTGACCCAGGCGGTCATCACGGTCCCGGCCTATTTCAACGATTCGCAACGTCAGGCGACCAAGGACGCGGGCAAGATCGCAGGCCTGGAAGTTCTGCGCATCATCAACGAGCCGACAGCGGCGGCGTTGGCCTATGGCATGGAGAAAAAGGAAACCGGCATTATCGCGGTCTATGATCTTGGCGGCGGCACCTTTGACGTCTCGATCCTGGAAATTGGCGATGGCGTGTTTGAAGTAAAATCCACCAACGGGGATACGTTCCTGGGTGGTGAGGATTTCGATCAGACGATCATTGATTACCTGTGCGACGAATTCAAACGCGAGCAAGGCATCGATTTACGCAAGGACAAGCTGGCCCTGCAACGCCTGAAAGAAGAAGGCGAAAAGGCCAAAATTGAATTGTCGAGCGCCGTGTCGACCGACATCAACCTGCCGTTCATCACCGCCGATCAAAGCGGACCCAAGCATCTCAACATGAAGTTGACGCGCGCCAAGCTCGAAGCGCTGGTCGAAGATCTGGTGCGCCGTACGATTGCGCCCTGTCAGGCGGCGTTGAAGGACGCGGGCCTCAAAGCCAGTGAAATCAATGAGGTCATTCTGGTGGGCGGCATGACCCGGATGCCAAAAATCGCCGAAACGGTCAAAGAAATCTTCGGTAGAGAACCGCATCGCGGCGTGAACCCCGACGAAGTCGTAGCGCTGGGCGCAGCGATCCAGGCGGGCGTGTTGCAAGGCGACGTCAAGGACGTGTTGTTGCTCGACGTGACGCCGTTGTCGCTTGGGATTGAAACGCTGGGCGGCGTGTTCACCCGGTTGATTGACCGGAACACGACGATCCCGACCAAGAAGAGCCAGGTGTTCTCGACTGCGGAGGACAACCAGTCCGCGGTGACGATCCGCGTCTTCCAGGGTGAGCGTGAAATGGCGGCCGACAACAAGGTGCTGGGGCAGTTTGACCTGATTGGCATCCCGTCCTCGCCGCGTGGCCTGCCGCAAATCGAGGTGACCTTCGACATCGACGCGAACGGTATCGTGAATGTGTCGGCGAAGGACAAGGCGACGGGCAAGGAGCAGCAGATTCGCATCCAGGCGTCCGGCGGATTGTCTGATCAGGATATCGAAACCATGGTTCAGGACGCGGAAACGCATGCTGACGAAGACAAGGCGCGGCGTGCGTTGATCGAAATTCGCAACACCGCCGATAGCCTCGTGTACTCGACGGAAAAGAATATTGGCGAGTATGGCGATCAGATCCCTGAAGAGGATAAAACCGCGATCGAGACCCATATCGCCGCGTTGAAGGAGGCGCTGGAAGGCGAGGACGCCGACGCGATCAAGGTGAAAACTGAAACGCTGACGCAATCCTCCATGAAGCTTGGCGAAGCGATGTACAAAGCCAGTCAGGAAGAGGGCGGCGACGCCGGGCCAATGCCGGGTGGCGACGAAGCGCCTCAAGGGTCGGCGGATGACGGTGTTGTCGACGCTGACTTTGAAGAAGTTGACGATGACGAGAAGGACAAATCGGCCTAACGCCAAGGTGCGGGGCGCGATGCGTTCGAATTAGACGCCTTGCCAAGGCCTCAGCGTAAAACGCGCTGGGGCCTTGTGCATGGAAACCTTTGCGCAGGATCTGTAGTGGATCGGGCGTGCAAAGGATTGTTCTTGGGGAGCAGAACCGGCAATGCGTGCAGCTGGGGTGGGATAGTGACGCGGCTGAGGCCGGAGTAGGTGCGGGAATGTCGACTGATTATTATGAAACGCTTGGCGTGGCGCAGGACGCCAGTCAAGGTGATCTGAAAAAGGCGTTTCGGGCGCTTGCGATGAAGTGCCATCCCGACAAGAATCCCGGGGATGATGAAGCCGAACAGCAGTTCAAGGAAATCAACCGCGCGTATGAAGTGCTGCGCGATGAACAAAAACGCGCCGCTTATGACCGCTATGGGCATGAAGCGTTTGAAAATGCTGAATCAGGCGGCGGTGGCGGCGCTGGGTTCGGCGGCGGCGGCGGATTTGGCGGCGGTGGATTTTCCGACATCTTTGACGAAATGTTTGGCGAATTTGGGGGCGGT
>JAESSL010000307.1 GCA_016764135.1 Alphaproteobacteria bacterium | reverse complement strand
GTGAAGGCCGTTACGGAAAAATAGAGCGCTGGTTCCAGGGACTCAAACAGCCCGAGAATGATAAAGGCGCCCGCCCAGATCCACACCGCCGCCGTAAGCGCCGCGAGGAGCCACAAGGTAACGGCGACAAGCGATAAAACCGACTTGAGCGCATGCGGCGGCGCCATTAGCCAGGGACCGGCGCATTTGAGCATCTTGATCCCGCGATCAATGAATACCGCCACCGTTGCAATGGTCAAAGAGACGATGACCACGCCAATGAATAATTGCTCAACCATAAATAAATCGACAATACCGCACTAGAATACAAGGAATAACAATTGCGTGTCGCCTAGGGGGTATATTACAACCTTGACTAAGTAAACAATCAGCGCATCCGGAGCCGAATATGTATGTATTTCACGGTGTTACCCGCGTGGCTATTTTGACCATCGCCGCCTTTGCAATTGTCGCGTGTAGCGAAGAAGCGCCCGTTGAAAAAACCGAGCGAATCCGCGCCATCAAGCCGTATTATGTCATTGAGCCCGCAGGCGGCAGCATCCGGCACTATTCCGGCTCCATCAAGGCGTCAAACACATCATCGCTGAGCTTTGCAGTCGCCGGCACTGTAAAAACCGTGACCGTTAGCCAAGGCGACCAGGTCGCCAAAGGCCAGGTTCTGGCGACGCTGGACACCAAGCCGCTGGCGTTTAACGTTCAGGTTTCAAAAGCGCAACAGGCTACGGCGCAGACCGATCTCACGACAAAAAAAGCGGATCTGGGCCGCAAACAGGCGCTCTTCAAAAAAGGCTGGGTGACCAAGGCCGCAAACGATGACGCTCGCAACGCCTTTGAGGCCGCGAAAGAACAACTAAACCTTTCCCGTTCGCAATTGGGACTGGCGGAGCGCGATCTGGCGAAAACAGTGCTCAAGGCGCCCTTTGACGGTGTCATCGCCCTGCGCGATGTGGACCCGTTCGTTGAAATTGCGCTCGGCAAAACCGTCTTCCAGCTGGATTCCAAGGGGGCGTACAAGGTCGAGTTGGAAGTACCCGACACCATCGTTGGACAAATATCCATCGGCGCCCCGGTCACAGTCGACGTTCGCGCCGTCGAGGGCTGCGGCTGCACCGCGCGCGTCACGGAAATAGGCGTCGTATCGGGCGCCGCGAACGCCGTTACGGTCACGGCGACCATTATTGAAGCCCCGGACGGGTTGTTGCCGGGCGCGGCGGCCGACGCCAGCATCGCCTTTGCGAAACACGATGAAGGAAACCTCGGGTTTCTGGTGCCACTGGTCGCCATTGCGCCGGGCGACGGAACGGCGCGCGGGTTCGTCTTCAAATTTGACGCCAAAACCGGCGCCGTTAAAAAAATCGCAATTCACGGCGCCGGCGCGACGGGTAATTTGATCGCCTCACACAAGGCGTCGCGGCAGGCGATATCATCGCCGCCGCCGGGGTGAGTTTTCTACGAGACGGTCAGCGCGTGAAGCTGATGGAACAATAGATCGCCCCGTCATCCTCACGTCTATCCGTCTCGGAGACCAACGATATGAACTTCGCCAAGCTCGCCCTCGATAATTCCCGCATCACGATTTGCGCCATTTTGCTGATTCTCATTGGCGGGATCAGCATCTATCTGTCCTATCCAAGTACGGAAGATCCCACGATCCAGATTCGCAGCGCCAGCGTGACGGCTAATTATCCGGGCATGTCCCCGGAACGGGTCGAGGAACTGATCACCAAGCCCATTGAATCCGCCATGCGCGAAATCGCCGAGATCAAGGATATCATATCCACTTCGAAGGCTGGCGGCGTAAAGGTAAAACTACAGCTTTACGATAACGTCACAGATCTTGCGCCGGTTTTTCAAAAAATTCGGAACAAAGCGAACGACATCCAGAGTAAATTACCCGAGGGAACAAGCGGGCCCTTTGTTCACGATGACGAAGGGTTAACCGCCGTCGCCACGATCGCCCTGTGGGCGGACGGGTTCTCCATGACGGAAATGCGCGATGTCGCCCACGACGCCCGGGACCTTCTGTACACGCTGGATGACGTCCGGAAGATTGAAATCATGGGGGCGCAGGAAGAACGCATCTATCTGGAGGTATCGCCTAGTCGGCTAGCCCAGCTCGGCGTCTCCTTACAAGATGTCTTCGGCGCGCTGGAGCAGCAGAACATCATCAAGCCCGGTGGTGAGATCAATGCGGACGGTCGTATTGTTTTGCTGGAGCCATCGGGAAATTTCACCTCCGTCGATGCGATCCGAAATGTCGTTTTTCAAATCCCCGACACCAACCAGGTCTTGCGACTGGGAGAGATCGTCACGGTTCGCCGCGAACTCGTCGACCCGCCGACCATCCCCTCCTTCTTCAATGACAGGCCCGCAATTATCCTGTCGGTTTCAACCGTTGACGGCGCCAATAATGTCGAATTCGGATCTCGATTGACGGCGCTTCTTGACGACATTCAACAGGATTTACCCATCGGTTACGTCCTGGAATACGCAACTTTTCAGCCTAAGCTCATCGCAACGGCGGTGAACAACGCGGTGAACAACGTATACCAGACATTGGCCATCGTTCTGGTGGTCGTCATGGTGTTTTTGGGTGTCCGAACCGGACTTATCGTTGGATTCTTTGTGCCCCTCACCATGCTGCTCGGCATCATTATCATGAGTCTCGTCGGCGTCGAGTTACAACGCATGTCGATCGCCGCGACGATTATCTCACTGGGAATGCTGGTTGATAATGGCATTGTCGTGGCGGAAGATATTCGCGTGCGATTGGAGAGAGGCGCCGCCCGTTGGGACGCGGCGACAGAATCTGGTCGAACACTGGCTATCCCTCTGCTAACGTCTTCCCTCACAACCATTTTTGCATTTTCACCCATGCTGCTTGTCGATGGCGGAGCCGGTGAATACGTACGTTCGCTGGCGCAGGTCGTGACAATTTTACTACTCGGGTCCTGGTTTTTATCGATGACAGTGACACCGGCGATGTGCGCCTGGTTTATGCGCGTCCCCGAAAAAACACCCTCCCCGGAAGAACAACCCGAGGCGAACTATAACGGGTTTGTCTACGCGCTCTATCGTCGCGCGTTGGGGGCGGTCCTTAAGTGGCGCCTTGTCGCCATCGCCGTGCTTGTCGGGTTTCTGGTCCTGTCCGTCCAGCTCCTGGGAACGATCAGAAATGAATTTTTCCCGCTGGGCGACCGAAGCCAGTTTCTTGTCTATTTGGACTTTGAAGCGGGGACGGATATTCGCGAAACCCAAACGCAAGTACGCAAACTGACCGGCTGGCTGGCGGACAAGAATGAGAACCCGGAAATCACAACCCATGTCGCCTATATCGGCTATGGCGGCCCTCGATTCTTTTTATCGCTGTCGCCGGTTGATCGCGATCCGCAACGGGCCTTTGTGCTGGTCAACACGCAAAACTTTGACGATGTCGAACCTGTCCTTGATCGGGTCAACGCCTTTCTGGACGCAAACATTCCCGGCGCCCAGGCCGACGCCAAAAAAATGTGGTTTGGCGGCACCGAGCCCGGAATCCTCCAGATCCGCCTGGTTGGGCCGGACGGCGACATACTGGCGGACCGGGCGGAGCGCCTGATCTCAGCGCTTCACGACATACCGGGTTCTGTCGGCATAAAGCAGGATTGGGAAAACAAGACCCTGAACCTGATCGTCGACGTTGATCAAGTCCGCGCACGACGCGCCGGCGTAACGTCGACCAACGTCGCAGAGTCGCTAAACACTGTCTTCGCAGGACGCGCCATCAGCGATTACCGCGAGGGCGACAAATCAATCCCGATTGTTGTGCGCGGAGAAGAATCGATGCGGGATTCATTGTCCAGCCTGCAACGCATTCTGGTCTATTCTTCAGCCACCGACTCGTTCGTCACCCTCGAACAGGTCGCAACTGTGCGCGGCGAATGGCGGTTTAGCCGCATCAAACGCCGCAACCAGCAACGCACGTTGACGGTGGAAGCGCGCAATCTCGATATCTCAACACCCAACCTCCTGGCCGCCATCGCACCGACGCTGGACGCGCTCGACCTCCCGGCGGGATATCGTTTTGAGATTGCTGGAGAACTCAAGGATCAGAATGAAGCCAACAGCAATCTCTTCGGCTTTCTTCCGCTCGCAATCGCCGCAATTGTCCTTTTGTTGATCGGCCAGTTTAATTCCATTCGGAAAGCCAGCGTCATTCTGGCGACGGTGCCGTTGATTCTGATCGGCGGAACGCTCGGACTCCTGGTGATGAACGCCGCCAATGGCTTCATGGTGCTGCTCGGTTTCTTCAGCCTCGCAGGCATCCTGATCAACAATGGCATTGTGCTGGTGGACCGCATCGAGACCGAATTAAAAGCCGGACGCGAGCCGCTGGACGCTGTCATAGCCGCGTGCCTGGCGCGCTTGCGGCCAATCCTGATGACAACGCTAACGACGGTCCTTGGCCTCGTCCCGCTGATCCTGTTTGGCGGTGCGCTTTTCTACGGCATGGCGAGCGTCATCGCGTTTGGCCTGGTCGTGGCGACATTGATCACGCTGGGATTCGTACCAGCGCTCTATACGCTGCTATTTCGCATACCAACGCGAAACGCCCCCGCCGCCGCACGCAATGCGCTTCGCGAATCAGCCTAAGCGTTGCCGGTATTCGGCGTTAAATTCTGAGGTTCTGATTAGCGGATTCACGCGATCCTGCTGATAATGGCGGAGGGAGTAGGACCCGATGATAAGTTATGATAAAATGGTATAATCATTGTATATCATCATTATATAGACTAGTTATGTAGGGTCTATATATGGGGTATTATAAATCTATCATGCCTAACCTCATCGAGAAGCGCTACCGTCGCTGGTACGCTGTCCTAGACGTTCCAAAGAGCATTCAGTCCGCCATCGGAAAGCGGCGATACTTCCACAAACTGGAAACTGAAAGTGAGTCTGTAGCTATCCGCCGCGCCGCACCGCTCGTTGCTCGCTGGAAATCAGCAATCGCCGCAGCACGTGCGGGTACCGACGACCCGGTTGAAGCGGATGTTTTGTTCTGGCGATCCGCGCTTGCCGAAGACATGGACGAAACATCGGAAATGGCTACGAAGGATGCGCTTCTGGAACATGCAGAGAAGATAGAAAGCGAAAACAAAGGTCGCGGTTCGACACTTTACAAACGCGCGCTCGGGTTAGAAACAGGTACGCTAGAACATCTCGATGAATGGGTGGCAACGCTTGAAGTCGAGCCGAAGACCAAGGACATGAGCAGGGCAAACGTATTGAGGATGGCGGCGCGGTTCCCAACCATCTAAAAAATCACCCGCAAGGAAGTCAGGCGATGGTGCGACACCCTCATCCAGCAAAACGGACTCAAGCCAAAGACAGTAACGCGCATCTTGTCGGCCCTCCGTGGTTACTGGCGGTATTTGCAAACCATCGGGGCCGCGCCAGAAGATACAGAGCCGTTTGACAAACTGAATCTGCCGAAAACCTCCAAGAAAACAAACACCGCCGATGACCGCCAACCGTTCGACCCCGAAGACCTAATACGCTTGGTGGCAGCGGCTGAAATGAAAGGTGACAACAAACTGGCTGACCTGATCCGGTTAGGCATGTGGACGGGTGCACGTATCGAGGAACTCTGTTCCCTTCCCGTCAGCAAGGTGAAGGATGGATGGTTCGAGGTGGAGGACGCCAAAACCGAGGCCGGTTGGCGGCAAGTACCAGTACACTCAAAACTGAAAACAACAATGGAGCGCCTTGTGGACGCCAGCACCGACGGTTACGTCTTAAGCAAGCTTTCCGAGAACAAGTACGGCGACCGCAGTAACGCCATCGGGAAGC
>JAESSL010000306.1 GCA_016764135.1 Alphaproteobacteria bacterium | reverse complement strand
TGGAGCTGTGGTGTTTCCGGCAGCTTTACTGTCGCTATGGTACATTTCGGGGCGGCCGGACGGCGCTGAGAAAACGACCCTGAAAGTCGGTTGGGAGCAATTCTCCCGGCGCATATTGAAACGCTAGAAATATTGAAACACGCGCCCCTAGGTCTTTAGGCTATGTCCGTGGTTCAGTGGGCCGTGACCCGCGCCGAATTCTGGCGCTGACAAAATTGCCTCTCGGACAAAAGCGTGACCAAGCGCCACAGAATCGGATAATGACCGCCCCTGCGCCAGCCCCGCCGCGATCGTGGATGCAAGGGTGCATCCGGTGCCGTGAGTGTGGCGGGATTTAATTCGCTCGCTTTCGAAAATTTCGAACACACCGTCTGCGTACAGCACATCGCTTAAACGATCGCCATCCATATGCCCGCCCTTCAGCAGCACGGCCTTGCACCCGAAATTTTCGATTCTTTTGCATGCCGCCTTCATATCCGCGACCGATTTAATCGTCATGTCCGCGAGCGTTTCCGCCTCCGGGATATTAGGCGTCACGATCTGCGCCAGCGGCAACAAACGATCTTTGAGCGCTGCGGTCGCCTCTTTCTCCAGCAGGGAATGTCCACCTTTGGCGAACATAACAGGGTCGACGACCACCGGGATATCAGGCCACGACATTAAGGTATCCGACACAATTTCGATAACAGCGCTATTGTGAAGCATGCCGGTTTTTATGCTATCAGCGCCAATATCTTCCAGAACAACAGTCATTTGCTGAGCAATAAAATCGGGTTCCACGCCAACAACGCCATGGACGCCCAGCGTGTTTTGCGCCGTCAACGCGGTAATCGCCGTCGCGGCGTATCCACCGAGCGCGCTCACTGTTTTGATATCCGCTTGAATACCGGCGCCGCCGCCGGAATCCGATCCGGCGACAATCAAAACTCGTCCTTTGAAGGCGCTTTTCGGCATGCTCAGGTTACTTTTTCTATCGTATCGACAATCTGCGACACGACGGATTCGACCAACGCCTGATCGTCACATTCCGCCATGACGCGGATAAGCGGTTCTGTTCCGGATTTTCGGATAACGATGCGGCCCGTATCGCCGAGTTTCAGTTCTCCATCTTTTATGGATGCGACAACCTGTTCATTTTCCAGAGGTTCGCCACCACTGAACCGGACATTGCGCAGTAGTTGGGGCACCGGCGTAAACATACGGCACACCTCGCTGACGCGCTGCTGTTTTTGGATGACCACCGCCAGAACCTGCAGCGCAGCCAGTAACCCGTCGCCCGTCGTTCCAAAGTCACTTAATATTATGTGGCCGGATTGCTCGCCGCCGACGTTATAATCATCGCTGCGCATTTTCTCCACGACATACCGGTCGCCAACAGCCGTCCGAATCAATGTAAGACCAACGCTTTGCAAAAACCGCTCGAGTCCCAGATTGGACATCACTGTCGAGACGATACCACCGCCGCGCAAACGACCCTGCTCGTGCCAGGAGGACGCGATCAGGGCCATAATCTGATCGCCATCCATAATCGCGCCATGCTCATCGGCGATGATCATTCTGTCTGCGTCGCCATCCAGCGCAACGCCAAGGTCCGCATTGTGCAGAATGACCTGCTCACGCATCAGCGTTGTATTTGTCGCACCGCAATCCTTGTTAATGTTCAGGCCGTCCGGTCTCACGCCAATGGGAATAACCTCAGCGCCGAGTTCATGAAAAACAGTCGGCGCCACACGGTAGGCCGCGCCATGCGCGCAATCGACGACAATTTTCAAACCGTCGAGCCGAAGGCCGCGCGGGAAACTCTGTTTGACAAATTCGATATACCGTCCCGGCGCATCCTCCAGCCGCTTTGCACGGCCCAACCGTCCCGGCGCTGCAAGTTCATGGTTACCGCTCTCCATCAAGGATTCGATTTCCAGCTCATCACTATCCGAGAGCTTGTAGCCATCAGGCCCGAACAACTTGATGCCATTGTCCTGAAACGCATTGTGGGATGCTGAGATAACAACACCCAGATCCGCTCGCATGGAGCGCGTCAACATCGCAACGGCGGGCGTCGGCATGGGCCCTACCATATGAACATCCATCCCCATTGAGATAAATCCCGCCGCCAAAGCGGGTTCCAGCATGTACCCGGACAAGCGTGTGTCTTTTCCGATAACGACTAGATGCCGATGGTCGCCGCGCCGAAATTTTCGTCCCGCCGCCATCGCCAGTTTTAAGACTGTCGCTGGCGTAATCGGCTCCATATTCGCCTGACCGCGAATACCATCCGTCCCGAAATATTTTCGCGTCATTCCTACCCCGCCCTAAATCCTATCGGCAGCGCGAGCCCAATTCCGGGGAATTCCACGCACAGGCGCGCGACAGCTTCATGTTAAATCGTCTTTTTCGGGAATTTTCTATCAGCTACCGGGTTGCGGTTCTGGCCCCAGCCCGACCGGGCCACTGGACGGCACCGAAGATTTATTACCCGATGACGGCGGCGCATCGCTTTCACCGCCATCCTTCTGGGAAATATCTTCGCCGCGAAGCAGCATATCAATGTCATCCTTCGACAGGGTTTCATACTCAAGCAAAGCGTTGGCGATCGTATGAAGGTCGTCCAAATGATCTTCCAGAATTTTACGTGCAGTGGCGCCGCCCCGTTCAACGAATACTTTGGTTTCTTCGTCAATAATCCGTTGGGTCGATTCAGACACATTCTTCGTCTGGGTTACGGAGTGCCCCAAAAATACTTCTTCCTGATTTTCGCTATATCGTAAAGGGCCCAGGATGTCGCTGAAGCCATACTCCGTGACCATGGAGCGGGCGAGTTGAGTGGCGCGGCGAATATCGTCGGAGGCGCCCGTCGTCACATTCTCGGCGCCAAACACCATTTCTTCCGCAATCCGGCCACCAAACAAACTGGCGATCATTGCTTCCAGTTCGGTTCTTGATTGGCTGTACTTATCCCGTTCCGGCAGGAACATGGTCAGCCCGAGCGCGCGACCACGCGGTATAATCGTCACCTTGTGCAAAGGATCGTGTCCCTTGGCGTGAATCATCACCAGCGCGTGACCGCCTTCGTGATAGGCCGTCAGCTTTTTCTCGTCTTCGGTCATGACCAACGAGCGGCGCTCGGATCCCATCATGACTTTGTCCTTGGCCTCCTCGAGCTCCTGCATGGAGACGACGCGACGGTTCTTCCGCGCCGCCAGCAGGGCTGCTTCGTTTATGAGGTTCGCCAGATCCGCGCCGGAGAAGCCCGGCGTTCCCCGCGCGATGACCCGCGCATCGACATCGGGCGACAGCGGAACTTTGCGCATATGAACCTTGAGAATTTTCTCGCGCCCCAGAATGTCCGGGTTCGACACCACAACCTGTCGATCA
>JAESSL010000305.1 GCA_016764135.1 Alphaproteobacteria bacterium | reverse complement strand
TCCTGCGAACCGGAATGGTCGCCGTAATCACCGCAATGCTTGGGTGGACTATCGCGCCCGCCTCCACGCATGCGACGACATTTGTCGACACCATGGGTGGGAAAAACGGAAATGAACGCTGTCTTGTCGGCGCCGGCGCCTTCGGAAACAATTTGTGCACGGGCGGTGGAACCTTTGGCGGGCAAAGCTCCATTGTTGACATGATCATCGACGATATCGGCCTCGGCTTATCCTGGGAGCGTGTCGCGGACCCCGCGGACAACATCTTCACATTCCTGTCCAATGGCGCCACCTCGACCTCCATAAGAGGCCGCGCCCGCTACGCTGGCTACAACAACAAGTTTGGCGCGACCGTAGATGGCGCCTATACTGAGTTGCTGAGCGCGCCTCTGGCGAATAATACGGTCCTGACGTATCTGGATGACACAAGCTTCGTCAAACTCGCCGACGAAATTCTTGGCCTCACCTCCGGCCAGGCCTGGAAGCCGACCCTCATAGCCGGCGGCGGGATGACCTACACCTCCGACCCTGCCGATAATTTCAACGCGCTGGACCATATGGTCGCCTTCAAGACGGTGAACCTGATCAATGATACATTGACCGACGGCTTCAACGCCTTTCGCTATATCATCGCCTTCGAAGATCTGCGGGACCTTGGCGACGAAGACTACAATGATTACGTCGTCGAAATTCTCTTTTCCGCCGTCCAAAATGTCCCGGAACCAACGACTCTCGCCTTATTTGGCATCGGCCTCCTCGGCTTGGGCGCGACACGTCGACGGAAAATTCAATCGAAGGAAAAGACGAGGGCGTGAGGGTGAATTGTCGGCGCCCATCTGTATATCTCGAGACTTTTTACAGCCGCACAAAATTATCAATCGCTGCTGACATTCGGCAGGAGCAATTCCGCCGCTATTGACCTAAAGGCGGCATCTATTGATCGAAATTTGGACATGCTGCGTTTGACATGATCCTACAGGCGCGCAAAATCAGATTGCGGATCCCTTGGAACTTATTGATTGACTAATAATTATAGCATCTCCACCATTAGTGGAATGATGATCGCGTAATAAGGTTGTGGCTGTGGCGTTAATCCCGGCAAGCCGCCTTGGAGGAATGACATGTCACAAAAGATTATCCCGTTCGCAATTTTGCTTTTGATACTGAACGCTTGCGCTTTGACTGTGGACACAGTCGATATCGAGTATAAACCGGACGCAACGGCCATAGCCCTGCCCGGCGCCAAAGGCATTGTTGTAAATCTTGATGTCCAAGATGTCAGAACCTCTTATCAGGACAGAATCAGTACAAAGAAAAACGGATATGGAATGGAGATGGCGTCTATCGTTTCAACACGGGATGTGCGGTCGATGGTAATCGACGCTTTTCAGACCGAATTGAAGGCCCGCGGATTTTCAGTCGGGAAGAGCGCAGTCTCGGTTCAGGCCAATATCCATAAATTCTACAGTGACTTTAAGGTTGGTTTTTTCTCAGGTGAAAGCGTCGGGGAAGTAACATTTTCCGTACAGGTCCAAGACTCTAATTCGAAACCAATACATGCGAAGATCTACACGGGTGAAGGCGTAGTCACGGGCGTTATGTTGATGGGCGGTGAGAATGCGGAAAATTCCATTGAACTCGCGTTCACTACCGCAGTTAAAAAAGTCATGGCGGACGAGAACTTTATCAAATCTATAATGGCGGCACACGCGGCAGCGTCTTCAAGCGGCGCAGTAGAAAAGAAAAAAACACCCAACACAGTTCCGACCTCGTAATCGAATTTTTAACAGAAAGTGCCGAAAACGGCTGGCGATTAGGCGTCAGTAATTTTGGGGACAGCAATCTTAATTGACGCGACCGTATTATTTTAAATATCCCCTACATACTAAACTGGGGGGATAACTTTTAATGCGCCGACATCAATGTAACTTAGCAGAAAAACAAACAATTTCCGTCTGGGTCGCATACCGTAAAGCCGCCTAAACCACCTTCCGTGAGAGATTGAGGGTTCGCGCCGCTCTCTTGAAAAACGGCCAGTAATACATCGGGCTTGGGAGTATGAATCAGCACATCCCAAGAGGTTTCCGATAAGCGAGCGGTTGTATCAGAGCCGTTCTGCAGTGGTTTCAACAGGAGTTGCGCGGCGCCGCGCTGGATGAGGACAAAGACTTCGCTCTCGGGCGCCAGCGACGCTGGCGCTTCAAACCCCAAACGTTCGCGGTAAAACAATAGCGACGCCTTGAGGTCGCGCACCAGAAGACACGGCGTTGCAGGGCCGAGTTCCGCGTTATCCGACGGCTCGCGTTTTGAAGCCTCCACCGCCTTTTCCGCAGATTTGAACTGTAGCAAGCCAATAGCTTCATCCAGTTTGTCCGTGAAGGCTGAACCGTCGATGGAGTGACGGGAGCGATTGTCGGTAATCAGATCGAATAACGGGAACTTCGTCACCGCCCCGCCGACGGCGGGAGGCGGGTACTGGTTGAAGGTGCAGACGATCCCCAGCCCATCAAGTATTTGGGCGGCGCGGCCCTTGGATTTGTTAATGTCCCGACGCAGAGTCTGGAATTCCTCGATCTTCATCGCCTCGCGCATTTCGATCAATGCAGTCCCACCCCACAGAGGATCCATCGTTGGCGCGGCGCCGACGATGAGAAACCGGATAATGGCCTCGCGAAAGCTTTCAAGAAAGAGAATGTCGTCGTTGTGGGTCATGCATCGTACTTTCAACCGGTTCCGGCGGAAGGGTTTTATGGGAATATTACCGTCAATTTCACTTCTGTGCAGGCCCTTCCTCGTTAAAGCAGTACCGGTACAGCCCTCATCGTCTTATAGTCTCGATCACGCTAGAGTGTATCTGCCGAGCCGCCCCGTGCCCATCACGGGATTTATAATTCGGACGATGGAGGCCAATATGGAAGCGCGCGCCTATGAAGCCGCAGAGATTGAGGGTCGCGAAACGGTTATGGAAGGCGTGGATATGCGCGTGCGCATCCTGACCCTGTCGAAAGGCGAAAGCATTCCCTGGCATTATCACAGCGAAATCACCGATTCATTCGTCTGTCTGGAAGGCCCGATGGTGGTCGAGACACGCGCGCCCCGCGCGGACTATATTCTCGCCCCAGGCGAACGTTGCGAAGTCCCGCCCAAGGTCGCGCATTACGTCCATGGCGTCGATGGCGGCGCGTTCAAGTTTCTGATCATTCAGGGCGTCGGCGTTTATGATAATATCCCCGTGGGCGGCAGGTCAGCTTCCTGACCGACAGCCAATCCGTTTAACAGCGATACGGGCTGCATCCCAGGACAGCGCGTCCTAGCGATTTCGACCAAAATTCGATATCGAAAACATCGCGAACCTGACCGAGGAATATGCGCTGGAATAGGACGCAGTGCTTGTCTCGTGAGTCCAGGCGCGCGGTTGAACGCAATTGCGAGCGCCGCGCTTTCCGTTTAAGATTGCCGCGCTCACATTCACCCACATCACCCATAAAGGGGATTCTATGGAACCCGTCCGCGAAGCGGAGGAGATTTCCAATATTGCGTTTGGATATATCGCTTCGAAAGCCCTGTTCGCCGCCCTTCACATTGACATTTTTACGCTACTTTCCAAAGGCCCGCTAAACGCCGCTGACCTAGCGAACAAGACGTCGGTTCCCGAAAATCGCATCACAACGCTGGTGACAGTTTTGCTCAGCCTCGGATTGTTGACCAAGGCGGGGGATTGTTTCGAAAATTCCACTGGCGCGGCCAGATTTCTGTCCAAAGACGCCAAATACGATTTCGGTGATTATCTACGCTACCAGATCGACAGGCAGATGTTTCCGTTCATGGCCGATCTGGAGGCCGTCATGACGGGCGACACCGCCCCCGACGCTATCGATTCCTATTCCAAATGGATGGCGGACCCCGCCGAGGCGAAACTGTACAGCGACTCGCAACACGCGGGATCGCTGGGCCCCGCGCGAAGTCTGGTGCGAATGCTCGATTTGAACGGCGCAAAAACCATGCTCGATGTCGCGGGCGGCACCGGCGCTTTCGCCATTACGTTATGCAAGGCCTCTCCAGCGTTGCAGGCGACCATCGTCGATTTTCCCAACGTCGCTGCGCTGGGCGAAAAATACGTGGCGGACGCCGGTCTGTCTGATCGCATCAAATTCGTCCCCGGCGACGCCTTGCACGGCGACTGGCCGCACGAGAGGGACATCGTCTTGATGTCATACCTGTTCAGCGGCGTTCCCGGGGAGGCCATTCCCACACTCGTAAAGCGCGCCTTTGACGCCTTAAACCCCGGAGGGCGCTACATCGTTCACGATTTCATTGTCAACGACGACCGGGTCGGTCCGCCGCTGACCGCCCTATGGCAATTGCAACACTTGGCGTTCACCCCAGACGCCCGGTCCGTCACACCCGGTTGGCTGTCCGGCGTACTGACGGAATGCGGTTTTATCGATATAACAACGGATGACCTTATTCCCGGTATGACGCGCGTCATGATGGCGCGCAAACCCGCGAGCTGAATAAACAAACGCCGCACTTCTTCTGCTAAAGGAGCGAACCATGGCGAACCTCGTAGATAGAGCCGATGCGGCGGAGCAGGCGGCGATCCTCCGTCTCGAAAACGAAATTGTTACGGATTCGCCGCTATATCGTTCCGGGGCGACCGATCCCCGCGTGTCGCCGCCCTGGTTTGCGGAACTGTCCGGGAATCCTCCGCCCCGCATTCTCTCTGGCAATGACCCGCGGCTGCCCAAAATGCCCGCCAAGCCGACATTGATTGACTATTTCACCTACCGCTTCGGACCCTCTCAGCATCTATTGCAGAGCGCGCGGCTCGCCAAGAAAAACGGATGCAGCGAAAAGATTATTTTCGCCTGCCTGCTGCATGACATCTCGGTTATCGGCATGCTGGTCCCCGATCACGGGTATTGGGGCGCGCAGTTGATTGAGCCTTATGTCGATGAAGAAGTGAGCTGGGCGGTGCGCTACCATCAGGCGCTCCGGTTTTTTCCCGACGCCGAGGCGGGCTACGAATACCCCCAAACCTATATCGACTGGTTTGGCCCGGATTATCAAATCGACGATTATATCAAACGGGATTACGAATATGCCCGAAACCACAAATGGTATATGTCGTCGCGCCAAATCACGGTCAATGATCTGTATGCATTTGATCCCGATGTCGTCGTCACCATCGACGAATTCGTCGATCTCATCGGCCGTCATTTTCGCCAACCGAAAGAAGGGCTCGGCTTTGATAACAGCCCGTCGGCGCATATGTGGCGCACCATTATTCGCCCGACGAAATTTCTTTAATATCGATTCCGTGGCGCAAATATCTCTGGGCCAAATTTTTCTCCGGGGCTAAATTCGCCTCGCATTATCCTAATCTCGAGCCGCTGGGTTCGGGACCGCTTCAGCCGTAACAAAGGCGCCCCCTTGCGCGACGTCGGCGCGCGCGTCACCGGTATCGCTGGAATGGTTTGCAAACACTGTCTCGGCGAAATCCTCGCTTCGGTCTTGCGGCGCGTAACCAAGACGCGACGCGTTGGCATTATCCCACCAGGCCCGCTTGTTATCCGACATGCCATAGACGACTTCATGGCGAATATCAGGATGGTCCAGTCCAATGCCTATCAACTGCGCCAGATCTCGGGGGCTGATCCAGATACTCAAGCGTCGTACATCAATCGGGGCCACGTCGACATTGCCGATGCGGATACACATCACCTCCGCCCCGTATTTATCGGCGTAAAGTCTGCCCAGTGATTCACCAAACGCTTTGCTCAACCCATAACGACCGTCCGGACGCAGCGGCGCAGTGTGATCGATCATCTCGTCGCGACCATAGAACCCCATGGCGTGATTGCTGCTGGCGAAGACGACGCGCTTAACCCCTTCAAGGCGCGCCGCCTCAAACAGGTTTCGGGCGCCGATAATGTTGGCGTTCAAAATGCTTTCCCAATCGCCCTCGACCGAATAACCGCCCAGATGAATGATC
>JAESSL010000304.1 GCA_016764135.1 Alphaproteobacteria bacterium | reverse complement strand
GCCGCCGCACACATGTTTGACGCATCGCGCGGCAGCACATCATTAGGCCATTTGGGCGGGCGGGTGATTGTTTTTGATACGCAGGATCGCCGTAAGGCGCCGATGGCGCCTGCTTGGCGACCAGACGACCAGCCAGGCAAATCTACAAAGGATGCGAGCTCCAGAACCAGCACGTCCGCGCGCGGCGGCGTTTTGTCAGGCGTCTCGCCAAAAGGCGTACACCCTGCCGCCACAACAAGAGACACCCACGCCACGCACGAGGCAATGCGCGGGACAAACCGGCGAATGCCCTGTAACCGAAAGCCGCACATGGCTCAGTTCGGGCTGCCCGTCGCGATCAGGACCCAGTTTGGATTGGAAGACTTAGTGTCGCGGGAGAAGACCCAGATGTCGGTAATCGTCGTCACTTCGCTGGGATCGCCGTCAATCACTTCGCCATTTTCGTCCCGTATCGCGTTAATCTGCTCACTCACGATCTTGACGGTGACGACGGCGTCGTGGCCATCCATGTCTGCGTCGATAATATCCGCGGCTGAAATGCCGACCAATGTTGTTTCCTGCGTATTATTCGCCAATTCCCGCGCGCGAATGGCGCCCGCGAAATTTTCGTAAACTTCGGAACTCAACAAGGTGTTCAAGGTTTTACCATCGCCATCGGTAAACGCCTGTAAAATCATCTCGAAGGCCATTTGCGCGCCTTCGGCGAATTTTCCCGGATTAAAGGACTGATCCGCATCGAAAATCCGCGCAAAACCGGCGTTCAAAGGTGAGTCCGGTTCTGACTCCATCTCGGGGGGTTCCGCGCCGCGGTCCGGCAAGGCGATCACGTTATCATTTTGCGCGTCGCTTTGCGCCGTATCCGGCGTGTCATTCGAGCGGGCGAACGAATTTACGTCGCGGCGCTCACTTCCCGAGCGTTTGCCCAAAACGCCCCGAAGACGAAACACAAGAAAGACCGCCAGCATGGCGAACAGAATAATGTCGAAAAATTCAAAATTTTCGCCCATTTTACGGTAATTCTCCACAGTCGCGCGGTACGGCTAAGATCACCGAAACCCGTTTAAAACGTCAAAAGCAAAAAACTGATCAACTTTCCGGATAAATCCTTCTGGAAAGTTTTTTCGGCTATCCTATGTTAGATAGAGCTTCCGCCATTAAAGAGCAAGTATGGGCCTCTTTCTTCTCCTCGCGTTTATCGCCACGCCAATTGCAGAAATCGCTGTCTTTATCGAGGCGGGAAGCCGTTTTGGGCTCTGGCCCACGGTCATGGCGATTATCGCTACGGCGGTGCTGGGCGCGGCGTTGCTGCGCTGGCAAGGTCTGGCGACGCTGTCCCGGGTTTCACAAAGCCTGCAACGAAACGAATTGCCGGTCGAAGATCTCTTTACCGGATTGTGCCTCGTCGCGGCGGGCGCGCTGCTTCTGACGCCGGGGTTCATCACCGATTCCATCGGATTTTTATTGTTCGTCCCGCCTTTCCGCCGATTGCTGGGGCGCCTGCTGCGCCGGTTTCTGGAATCGCGCGGCTCCAAATTACAGGGCGCCGCCTGGCAGGGGCGCAGTCCCGGCGGTCGAGATCACAATCCTGGGCGGGGACCCGCGCAAAACCCCTTCTCCAACGGCGCCGGTCAGAGCGACGGCCCTATTATCGACGGCGAATTTCAGGAAAACGACCCGACGCGCGACAAAATTTCACCGCCCCAAAACCCAAGCCCGCCAGAAGACAGCCCATGGCGCGGCCCCTCCGATACCGACAAACCCAACAATCGAAAAAAACCATGATTCTGGTCCGTCACGGCCAATCCGAATTTAACGTCGTTTATGGCGAAACGCGCAAGGATCCCGGCATTCGCGATCCAAAATTGACCGCGCTGGGCCTGCGCCAGGCCGCGCATACGGCGGCTTTGCTGGCGGACACGCCAATAAAGCGGGTTATTTGCAGCCCCTACTGGCGCACGTTGCAAACGGCGCAGGTCGTCGCCGCCGCCTTTGACCTTCCCTTTGAAATCAATCCGGTCGTGGGCGAGCGCGCCGCGTTCACCTGCGACATTGGCACCACGCGGTCCAGCCTGCAAAAACACTGGCCCGGTCTGGGCTTTGAGAAAATCGACGAAGAATGGTGGCCCGCCATGGAGGAAAGCGAGAATTCGCTGGATTTACGCTGTCGAAAGTTCCGCAATTCCATGACCCGGTCCGGCGATTGGGCCAATACGCTGGTCATCACGCATTGGGGGTTTATTCGCGCGTTGACCGGGCATCGGGTTGGCAATTGCGCAATCGTCCGCTTCGATCCGTCGCAGGCGCATCCCGGCGGTGGTCATGTTGTTTCCACCCCTGACATATGCTAGATTCCAGCTCGATTTTTCATGAACGGAGACAACATGTCGGACACTACGAGCGATGCGGCGCAAGACGATAAACCATCTGGACCTTCCCTTGGTTTCGCCCAACAATATGTGAAGGATTTATCCTTCGAAAGTCCGCAAGCGCCGAAGATTTTTATGGCGCAATTGGCCCAACCAGATGTGAACGTCGACTTCAACGTCAGTTCGAGCCACGTGGAAAAAGACATTCACGAAGTCATTCTTGAAATCGAAATCAAAGCGACCGCCAATGACGAGGTCATGTTTATCGCAGAATTATCCTATGGCGCTCTGGTGCAGATCACCGGCGCCGAAGATGACGTAAAAAAACGCATTTTGATGATCGAAGCGCCGCGTCACCTTTTTCCGTTCGCCCGCGCCATTCTGGCTGAAGCCATCCGCGATGGTGGTTTTCCGCCACTCTTGCTGAACCCCATCGATTTTCAGGGGTTCTTCCAGCAAAATCAGGAAAACGCCTAAAACAACGGGGCGTAAATCGGTGAGGACCGCCGAGAATCGCCGGGGGGCTTAATTTCTGGCGTCGCCGGGAGGGCCCTCTCGGCGGAACCAGAAAGGCTTGTGCGTTCCCGCTAAACTGTTCCGCGGTTCCAGATCGGGTCGGTCAATTTTTCCAGAAACGCCTTGTGCGCGGCTTCTTCCGCTTCGCTCGGAGCATGCGCGCGCGCGGGCTGCACGGG
>JAESSL010000303.1 GCA_016764135.1 Alphaproteobacteria bacterium | reverse complement strand
GGCTATACGCAAAAAGCCATTGTCGGCGGCCATAAGGTTTATTTACGGACCGGCGAGTACGAAGATGGCAGTCTGGGTGAAATTTTCATCGACATGCATAAGGAAGGCGCCGCGTTCCGATCCTTGATGAACAACTTCGCCATCGCCATTTCTATCGGCCTGCAGTACGGCGTTCCGCTGGAAGAATATGTCGATGCATTCACCTTCACCCGGTTTGAGCCCTCCGGCATTGTCGAAGGCAACGACATGATTAAAATGTCGACATCGGTTCTGGATTATATCTTCCGCGAAGTTGCAATCAGTTATCTGGCGCGGGAAGATTTGTCCCATGTCCAGCCAAACGACAATATGCCCGGTACTTTGGGCGGCGGTGAAAACGAAGGGGCATTGCCAAAAGGCACCGCTGAAACAATTGCAGCCATTCAAAAAATCACCAGCACCGGATTCCTGCGTTCCTCCCGGATCCTGGTGCCGGAAATTTTGGCGGGCGCGGCGCTTCATAGGCCGGCGCCAGACAACGCCGCTCCCGACGGCGATGTCATAACGGCGTCAGCGCCGACAGTCAGCAGCGCTCAACTGGAGACCGCCACGACGGTAAACGCGTCACTCTCAATGAGTGAAACGGTTTCCTTCGAGATCGATAAGAAACTGACGAATGTCAGGATGGCGAGAGCGCAAGGGTTCGAAGGCGATGCTTGCGATGAATGTGGTAATTTCACTTTGGTCCGGAACGGAACGTGCATGAAATGCGTTACATGTGGCGCGACGAGCGGGTGTTCATAAACGCGCCTCAATCGAGCTCCCTGTGACCTAGGGGTTGGTGGAACGCCAACCCCATTTTTTTCCGTAGCTTTGAAGATCAGAGAAATTGGCGCACGGTCTTATACGCAGCGGTCCGCCAGGACGTGGATGCGCCAGCCCTTAAAAACACATAATAAAATTAATATTTTTTCCGCGCGCTAACCCGGCTTGTCGCAGCGCCGCCCGCCCGGCGTTCAACACTGCAATGGTCTAGCGAAGACGCTTTGGTCTAGCGAAACGCTTTGGTCTAGCGAAACGCTTTGGTCTAGCTGGGTCGCTTTACGCCAGGATATTGCCGCGGGGAACGTCCTGCGCTGAATCTTGCGGCCCGCTCTGCGTTTCCGGCGCCGGCGTCGTCATCAAACCACTCGCAATATTCCGGTTGATTTCAATCAGCACGTTCATGCGCGCGGCGTCCGGGTTCGCCAGGGACCCCACCGTATGCTTATCGATAAAGACGCTCAAACTCATGATGTTGGCTTTGATTTCAGACGGCAGGGAATTTTCGTCAGAAACAATGTCCGACTGAATGATCGTCCACAGCCGCCAGTTCAACCGCAGAGCGGCGCGATACTCTTCGCGGTCCTCTGGCCGTTTCTGGGATTCCGCCATGCGCCGCGCCGCTTCCAGCAACGCCCGCGCTTCAGTCTGGCGAGCTTCAGCGCCTAACTTTTGGGTTGAACCATACGCTTGGCTAATTTGGCTCTGTGACATTCTCTAAAACCTCGCCTTCGTATTTCATCAATTTACGGCATTGTTTCAATGCGTTGTACAAATCACCTTTAATCACGCCATCGCCTATATCTGAAACGATTGGCGTCGCACTCGGCACAGCTTGCAAGAAATCTCTCACAAGAACGTTAAATTTTTCTTGATAGAATTGCATATTCTCAGGAAATAAATACATCATCTGGACGACGAAATATACTTTCTTCGCCGGCGTGTCCGCCTTCTCCTCCGTCATGATGTCCCGCTCGCGAAGAACACTTGCCTTGTTTTCCAGAATGAATTCGGTTTTCTGACGGCCATTTACAATAACCGCCTGGTTTAAAACCACTCTCTCCCCGGGCTTCAGCACCAATTTCAACGGCATTTGAAAATTCCAATTCCTTTTTCGTCACCAGCCACCCCAACGGATGACTCTTAGTTATACTCAGTGTTTAGATAAGCATATTACATGCCAAGTATCGAAATTTGGTCAGAAATTTTCCAAGAAAAAAGGCGACGCCAAATGGCGACGCCTTTTCCCAATTTTGGGTATCCGCCGAACGAGGCGAACCCAAACGCCCAAATTAGGACGTCCGGAGGTCTCCGACCTAGAACAAGGCCAGAATTGACCGTTCACTCTGCGCCGCAAGCGACAACGAGTTAATGCCCAATTGCTGGCGTGTCTGCAATGCAAGCAAGTTGGCGCTTTCCTCGTTGAGATCGGCAAGGGTGAGCTTACCCGCGCCTTCCTGCAACGTATTCGACAATTCGGACGTAAAATCGAGCCGCGTCTGCAGAACCGACGCATTCGAGCCCAATGTAGACGCCGCCGTACGCAACGTGGTCAACGCGGTGTTGACCACAGTGATCGCGGTATCAATATCAGAGTCATTGAGGAATGCGTTGCCTGCAACCGAAACATTGATGCCAGCGGTACCTGTCGACGTATCCACACCTGTAATCGTCAGATTGCTGCTGCCGTCTTCGTTGAAGTTGACGGTCAGGTTATCAGGCGTGCCCTGGACCAGGTTGGTGCCGCCGAAACTTGCATCGTTCGCCAGCGAATCAACTTGCGTCAACAGCGAATTGAACTGAACCGCCAATGCTGAGCGTTCATTGGTGTCACTCGTCGCCTTTGCGTTGACGGCGAGACCCTTGGCTTGTTCAACAAGTTCGGAAATTGCGTCGATACCATTAATCGCCGCCTCAACGGTACTAATGGCCTGATCGATATTATCCCGCAAACCGGACAAATCGGAGGCCCGAGCGTTCAGGCCCTGCGCCGCGAAAAACGCCGCCGCGTCATCAATCGCCGAACTAACCTTAAGGCCAGTCGCCAATTTAAGCTGCGTGGAATCAATCTGACTAGACGTTAACTGAATGGTCAGAAGGTTGGACCGCACCGCAGCGGTAAGTGTAACATTATCAGCCATGTAATCATTCCTCTTCTAGGAGTATATAAAGTCGCATTCTGCGACCGTGGCGTTGGTGTGTCCGACCGCCCATTTTGGGCGCAATTTCTCGGACACGTCAGGTAGACAAGCAAGTGATATGCCAAATTTGTTAAGAAGCCGTAAAGGCCCGATATTCTTCGATAATTGAACCCCGATATTCTTCGAACAACGCAAAAATGGCAATTATTGCCTCAACGACCCGGCAAATATCTCCGGGTCGTGGGCAATAATTGCCAGATGTGAATTGAGCTCTCCAGCGTCGAATAGACGGAAGCGTCGCTTAAATCATTTTAGCCGCACCTGGATTAACCCCACTTGGATTAGCCAAAGCCTGGATTAGCCCAGACTTGGATTAGCCAAAGAGGTTCAGGATCGCCCGCTCGCTTTGCGCCGCCAGGGACAGTGAATTCAAACCAAGTTGCTGACGGGTTTGCAGCGATAGCAAATTCGCGCTTTCTTCATTCAAATCGGCCAGGATTAACTTACCAGCGCCCGCATCGAGCGTATTCACCAGGTCTTCGGTAAAGTCGAGGCGTGTTTGCAGCACAGAGTTGTTCGATCCCAAGGTCGCAGCGCTCGTCCGCAGCGTCGTCAAGGCGGTCCGTGAGGTTGTCAGCGCCGCATCAATATCGGAATCATTCAGGAAAGCATTGCTTGCG
>JAESSL010000302.1 GCA_016764135.1 Alphaproteobacteria bacterium | reverse complement strand
GTTCCACAATCGCGCGGTTTTATCCCGCGACGCCGTCGCCACCTGTGCGCCGTCCGGGCTGAAGGCGATAAAATCGACCCAGCTTTCGTGGCCGCGCAATACCGCGTGAGAGGTCCCGTCCGCGACGTTCCACAGTCGAGCGGTTTTATCCGCCGAGGCGGTGGCCAGCGTTTTACCATCCGGGCTGAAGGCTAGCCGGCGAATGGAATGCCGGTGGCCGCGCATCACTGCGAGTTCTTCGCCGGTCGTTGCATCCCAAATTCGCGCAGCGCCATCATCCCCGGCGGTGGCGACGCGCAACGGTCCGGCGCCGGGACTGAACGCGACGGATCGTATTTTTGCGCTATGGCCGCGCAGGACGGCGTGGATGGCGAGGGTCTCCATATTCCAGATACGGGCCGCGCCATCATAGGACCCGCTGACCAGAAAACGTCCATCCGGGCTGTAATCGAGCGATGCGATTTCGGCCTCATGGCCTTTCAGGACGGCGACTTCTTCACCGCTGTTCGTGTTCCAGATGCGGATGACGCCATCGAAGGACGCGGTTGCCAGAAACTGGTCATCCGGGGAAAACCGGGCGTCCCAGACTTCGCCGTCATGGCCCTTGAGCAAGGCGATTTTAGCGCCGGTGCGCGGGTCCCACAATCGGGTGCGGCGGTCCGACGATACGGTCGCCAGCCGAGCGCCGTCATGGCTGTACACGGCGTTGCGGACATAGCGAAAATGCCCGCTGAGCACGCCGATTTCCCGCCGGTGCAGATACGCGGCGTAAAGCGCCCGATAGACGGCCAGCTGCACGATATCGTTGCGGGCGCGAATATCATCGTTATTCAGGGCGTTTGGGCGCGCGGCGATCTTGGCGTCGGGCAGGGCTTCCAGCGCGAGCAGCGCGCCGGTGACGGCGTCCCGTCGCGCGGTGTGCTCGCGGGAAAACCGGGCGAGCCGCAGGGCCCGCACTCGGCGCCGCTCCAGAATTTCAGCCTCCGTAAGTGGCGCGCGCTCCGTGGCTCGCGGGTATTCGAGCAGCGGCGGCGGCGCCAGATTCAAGGGCTTCAAAAGACCGGGGATGGTGAGGAATCGTTGTTTTTGGGCGGGTTGGATTGCAGGGGGCCGGGTTGTGGAGGGCCGAGTTGTGGAGGGATGCACGATCATTCCCTTGCCCGGCGAAGGCTTGGCGGCGCCGGCAGCGGTATTTGTCGTAGAGTCCGGCGCCGTATGGGCGTATCCGGCGACCGGCGTGGCGTTTGATTCCGGGGGGCGCTCCCACTTGTAAAGCGCAAACCCCAGAATCGCGATGACGACCGCCGCGCCGCCCGCAATTTCCAGCCGGGCGCGCCGGGCCAGGCCGGGTTCCGTCATCGGTTTGGCCATGAGGTCAGGTTGACAAATAACACTAGGTATTATATCCTAATACGGAGTTTGGGAAACAGAAGCGGCAAGAGTCCGGGCGGTGGGAAAGCGGCGGTCGCGCCCGAATTCAGTAGCGTACGCCCGCAAATGTATATGAAAGCTAACCCATGCTAACAGAAAAAAGGGGCGTGGATTAACACGCCCCTTCACTTCGTCGTAACGACAGCGTCTCGATTGTCGCTTAAAACATCACCACGCTGCGAATGGATTTGCCTTCATGCATCAGATCAAAGCCTTCGTTGATCTTCTCCAGCGGCATGGTGTGGGTGATCAGGTCGTCGATATTGATTTTGCCGTCCATGTACCAATCGACAATTTTGGGTACGTCTGTGCGGCCTCTGGCGCCGCCAAACGCGGTGCCTTTCCATACGCGGCCGGTGACCAGTTGGAACGGTCGCGTGGCGATCTCCGCCCCGGCGGGCGCAACGCCGATGATGACCGACATGCCCCAGCCCTTATGGGCGCATTCCAGCGCCTGACGCATGGTGTTGACGTTGCCGATGGCCTCGAACGTGTAATCGGCGCCGCCCTTGGTCAACTCGACGATGTGTTCGACGACGTCGCCGCCGATCTCGCTCGGGTTGACGAAATGGGTCATGCCGAATTTCTCGGCCAGCTCTTTTCGGGAATTATTCAGATCGACGCCGATGATCATGTTCGCGCCGACCATGCGTGCGCCCTGAACGACGTTCAGCCCGATGCCGCCCAGACCAAAGATGACGACATTGGAGCCGGGCTCGACCTTTGCGGTGTTCATGACGGCGCCGAGGCCGGTCGTGACGCCGCAGCCGATGTAACAGATTTTGTCGAAGGGCGCGTCTTCCCGCACCTTGGCCAGCGCAATTTCCGGCACCACCGTGAAATTGGCGAAGGTCGAGGTGCCCATATAATGCAGGATCGGCGTTCCGTTGCTGGAGAACCGGCTGGTGCCGTCGGGCATGACGCCCTGACCCTGGGTCGCGCGGATCGCCTGACACAGATTGGTTTTCGGGTTCAGGCAATATTCGCAAACCCGGCATTCCGGCGTGTAGAGCGGAATGACATGATCGCCCTTTTTCAGGGCCGACACGTTTTTGCCGACATCGACCACAACGCCCGCGCCTTCGTGGCCCAGAATGGCGGGAAACGCGCCTTCCGGATCATCGCCGGACAAGGTGAAGGCGTCCGTATGGCAAATGCCGGTCGCTTTGATTTCAACCAGAACTTCACCGTCTCGAGGGCCGTCCAGTTGAACGGTCTCGATGGTGAGCGGCTGGCCGGCCTGACGGGCCACGGCTGCGCGTACGTCCATGATGACGTCTCCTGTTTTAGCGTTGGATCAGTTGCTTTGCGCGACGGCGCGCGCGGTGGTCAGCGCGTTTTTGGCGGCGTCGACCATCAACTTGCTGGCGGATTGGATGGTGCAGAACTTGAAGCCCATCTTGACCATTTCGCCGGCCATTTCGGGGCTGCCGCAGTGGACGCCGGGGATCAGGTCGTTCTTCAACGCGGTGTCGAGAATGCGTTTGAAGGCTTCCAGCACTTCGGGTTCATCCGGATAATAGGCCGGGGAATAGCCGAGGCTGATCGACAGATCGTTTGGCCCGATATAGATGCCGTCAAGGCCGGGCGTGGAGAGGATTTCATCGAGATTGTCCATCGCTTCGCGAGTTTCGATCATGGCGAAGGTGAGGATCGTGTCGTTGGCCTCTTTGAAATAATCCGAACCGCCATAGGTCATGCCGCGCACGGGGCCCCAGCTGCGATAGCCGGTGGGCGCATAGCGGCAGGCGCCGACGAATTTTTCACAATCCGCGCGGTTGTTGACCATTTCTT
>JAESSL010000301.1 GCA_016764135.1 Alphaproteobacteria bacterium | reverse complement strand
TAATTTGTGAATTAATTCAAATTTACATTACACCGATTTACTAATTTTACTTGATTCGACGCAAAAACACGACGACATGGTGCTTCAGAAGTGAACCGCCTATAAATTTACATGGCTTCTATATCCCAAGCTGGCGTTGCGCCAAGTTTAACGCGCATCACGCTGACCGTCTTCTTGCCCTTCGCAGGCGGTTATTTTCTGTCCTATTTCTATCGTTCCGTAAACGCGATCATAGCGCCGCAACTGGTAGCTGAAATTGGCCTGGACGCTGGCGACCTGGGTTTGCTGACATCGGCGTATTTTTTCGCCTTCGCCGCCATTCAATTACCGCTTGGCGTCATGCTGGATCGATTTGGACCGCGACGGGTTCAAGCGTCGCTGTTGCTGTGCGCCGCCGCCGGCGCCTTCGCCTTTTCAATGGGCGAGTCGCGAAGCGCCCTGATGTTGGGCCGCGCCCTTATCGGGTTGGGCGTCGCTGGCGGATTGATGGCGTCTTTCAAGGCCATCACCCTTTGGTATCCGCAAGAACGCTGGCCGTTGGCGAATGGCTGCTTTATGGCGATGGGCGGTTTGGGCGCCATGGCCGCCACGGCGCCGATGGAATTTGCGCTGACCATTACGGATTGGCGCGGCGTGTTCGCCAGTCTCGCAATTGCCACAGTCATCGTCTCGGGGATCATTTATTTTACGGTCCCGGAGCGCAAGGGATTGGCGCCCCCCGCCGCGCTGATGGATCAAATCAAGGGCGTCCGCCTGATATACACCAACGCTGCATTCTGGCGTCTGGCGCCATTGGCCATGACGACCTTGGCGGCGAATATGTCGGTGCAAACCCTGTGGGCGGGCCCGTGGTTTCGCGATGTTGGTGGATTTGACCGGGACGGCGTCGCCGCCAATTTGTTTATTCTCGCCTTCACCATGACGCTTGGCTTCGTATGCACGGGCGTCACGGCGGACTTTTTCAGTCGTCGCGGCGTGAGTTTAAAACTGATCACCGCTTGCGGCCTCGCGCTGTTTTTGATCGCGCAAACCATGATTGTCTTCGGCGTCGACGTAACGGGAATAGCAATCTGGGTCTTGATGGGTTTAACGATGAACGTCGCCATTCTGATTTACCCACAACTCTGCGCGCATTTTCCGATATCCCATACGGGACGGGTCAACACGGCGATCAACCTCATGGTGTTTGGCGGCGTCTTCGCGACCCAGTACGGCATGGGCGAGGTTATTGACCTATGGCCAGCCGGACCTGACGGCGGCTATCATCCAGACGCCTATAGCGCCGCCTTTGGCGTCATACTAGCCCTGCAATTGCTAGCCTTTATCTGGTTTTTGGTTCCCTTGCGCCGCACCTAAACACTTAAACGGCATGTTCCTTCGTTTTGGCGAAGCGAATATCCGGCCAGTCCTCCTCCGCGCGACCCAGCGCCCAGGCGTTGCGCGCCAGATGGACCGGCGCGCCGTCATGATCTTCGGCCAGACTCGCCGGATTGGCGTCGGAAAACTTCTTCAAGTCCCGCGCATCATCGGCGTCGAGCCATCGCGCCGTATACATTTCCACGGGCTCAAAGCGAACCGGCACGTTGTATTCAGTGCGGATACGGTCCGCCATAACCTCGAATTGCAAGGGCCCTACTACGCCGACAATCCATTCCGAGCCCAGCGACGTCTTGAAGGTCTGCGCCGCGCCCTCTTCCGCCAATTGGCGAAGCGCGCGCTCCAGATGCTTCATCCGCATGGGATCTTCCGGTCGAACGCGCTGCAACAATTCAGGCGCAAAGCTGGGCACGCCCGTAAACCGCAATTGTTCGCCTTCGGTCAAGGCGTCGCCAATGCGAAGATTGCCGTGATTGGGAACGCCAATAATATCGCCCGGCCAGGCTTCCTCCGCCAGTTCCCGGTCTTGCGCCAGAAACAGCAACGGATTGTGCATGTTGATCATCTTGCCGCTACGCACATGCTGCAATTTCATACCGCGTTTGAAATGCCCCGAACACATGCGAACGAACGCAATACGATCCCGGTGATTGGGGTCCATATTCGCCTGTATTTTAAAAACAAAGCCGCTGACCGCCTTTTCTTCCGGGTCGATGGAGCGATCCGCCGTCGGCTGGGGGCGCGGCCGCGGCGCAATCTCCGCCAAACCTTTCAAGAGTTCGTGCACGCCAAAATTATTCACGGCGCTACCGAAGAAGACCGGCGTCAAATTTCCTTCGTGGTAGGCCTCAATATCAAATTCGGGGCACAATCCGCGCACCATTTCGACCTCCTCGCGCAGGGTCGCCACCGCATCCGCCGGCAAAATTTCATCCAGCAGCGGATCATCAAGCCCGTTGCAGGTTATGCCTTCGTCGGGGAGCCCGTTCTTGGAGCGATCAATCAGCACAAGCTTGTCCTGAAACAGGTCGTAACAACCTTTAAAAGTACGCCCCATGCCGATGGGCCAGCTGCCCGGCGTAACGTCCAACTGCAGCGCCTGTTCGATTTCATCCATCAAATCAAACGGGTCTCGACTTTCGCGGTCCATTTTGTTGATGAAGGTCACGATGGGCATGTCGCGCAACCGGCAGACCTCGAACAATTTCCGCGTCTGGGTTTCGATGCCCTTGGCCGCATCCAGCACCATCACGGCGGAATCAACCGCGGTTAGCGTTCGATACGTGTCTTCGCTGAAATCTTCGTGCCCCGGCGTATCCAGCAGGTTGAACATCAAGTCGCCGTATTGAAAGGACATGACCGAAGACGCGACCGAAATGCCGCGCTCGCGCTCCACCTTCATCCAGTCTGAATGCGCGCGCCGTCGGTCGCCGCGCGCCTTTACCGCGCCCGCCATCTGAATCGCGCCGCCAAACAACAATAGTTTTTCGGTCAGCGTCGTTTTGCCCGCATCGGGATGGGCGATAATGGCGAAGGTGCGCCGGGATTCGGCGCCGCTTGGAGCGGATTTCATGAACGTCCATTTTTAAGAGGCAAGCGCATTCGCCAGCCGGGTTTTATGGACGCTGTATATAGAGACTCACGCGCCCAGTCTCAAGTATAGGCGATTCATTGCCGTAAAGAAGAGCGCGGTTTGGGCCGTAAAGAAAAGCGCGGTTTGGGCCGTAAAGAAAAGCGCAGCTTGGCGCACCTGGCGTAAAATTCTCAATCCCACGCCCTGGTTTGCAGGACGCCTCGAGCGTCGCTATCCAATCCAGGGCTTGTAAGCGGTTTGGTCGATATCCTATCGTTTTGGCTCCAGACCTAAGGACAGGATTCCATGAACATCATAAATGCGGACCGAGCACCTTATTCACCGATGCCGTCGCGGCCAAAAATCAGATGGCCAAATGACGCGCGCGTCGCGCTTTGGGTTGTTCCCAATATCGAGCATTATGAATACCTGCCGCAGCCGCAAAATGTGCGCAACCCCTGGCCCCGCACGCCGCATCCCGACATCATCGGCTATGGGAGCAAGGATTACGGCAACCGAGTGGGCGTTTGGCGGATGATTGACGTTCTGGACAAGCACAATATTCGTGGCACCGTCTCGTTGAATATGGCCAATTTTGCACACTACCCGGAAATTATGCGGGCCAGCGAGGAACGCGACTGGAGCATTCTGTGCCATGGCCTCTACAACACGCGTTATCACTGGCGTTTCAACGAAGACGAAGAACGCGCGGCCATCAAGGAATGCGTCGATCTGTACCACGATTTGACCGGGCGCATGCTGCAAGGGTGGTTCTCGCCCGCAGTGTCCTTCACCCTCAACACGCCTGATCTCGTGGCGGAGGCGGGCATCAAATATTACTGCGACTGGTATCATGACGATCAACCCATGCCGATGCGCGTTCGCTCGGGTCAATTGGTGACCGTGCCGTATTCGATGGATCTCAACGATTCCGTTTTGCATCTGAAGCAGCACGAAGGCGCGGATTTTGACCGAATGATCCGCGACACCTTCGACACGCTCTATGCGGAAGGCGCTAAGAGCGGTCGCGTCATGTGCATCGCCCTGCACCCCTATATTATGGGGCAACCCCACCGCATCGCGCATCTGGATTCGGCCCTGAGCTATATCCTGTCCCATGACGGCGTCTGGAATACGACCGGCGAAGACATCGCCGACTGGTATCTTGAACATTGCGACGAACATCGCACAGCCCATCTATCCGGGGGCGCATCTGTCCGGAGGCCTATGACATGACCCAACCAAAGCCCGGCATGGACCACAACCTCTATCCGTTCTCCGCCCTGCCCGATCGCCCGCGCCTGCACTGGCCCAACGGCGAGCGGATTGCGTTCTGGGTCTTGCTGCATCTGGAATATTGGGAACTGGAGCCGCCCGAAGGCGCGCATAAGGATACCCGATTCAACGGCCCACGCGGCACATTCTCGCCGGATTACAAATACTTCACCCAGCGGGAATACGGCAACCGGATCGGCATATTCCGCATTCTCGATCTGCTCGACAAGTATGGTCTGAAGGCCACGGTTGCAGTGAATGCAGGCGCTTGCGAACGATACCCGAATTTGATCGAGGAATGCGCCCGGCGCGGATATGAATTTGCGGCGCATGGCGAATATCAATCGCGCATGATCACCAGCGACATGACCGAAGACGAAGAACGCGGCGTGATTACGCGAAGCACCGCAACGCTAGAGGCCGCCACCGGCGTTCGACCCACCGGGTGGCTGGGCCCGGATTCCGGTGAATCGCCCCGAACGCCGCAATATCTGGCGGAAGCCGGGTATGATTATCTGATGGATTGGCCGAATGACGAGCAACCCTATGTCATGACGACGGAACCGACGCTTATTTCCATCCCCAATCAGATGGAATGGGACGATGTGCAGGCGCTCTGGATTCGCCATGTGCCAAACCCGTCTTATCCGGATATCGTCAACGAGGCGTTTTCGACCCTGCACAAGGATGGCGCTGATTCAGGGCGGGTCTTTGGCTTGTCGCTCCATCCCTGGGTCATCGGTCAGCCGCACCGGATCAAATATTTGGCGCAGGCGTTGGAGAATATCGCCGCCTATGATCAGGTCTGGCGCGCCACGGCGGGCGAAATTGCACGCCATTACCGAACAACCCTGACGAAGCCCTAACGGGACGCCAGCGCGCCGTTCCTCGCCACGACGCGGCCACCCTTTACCACCAACTCTCGCACGGGGTGGCTTACCACCGCCTCCGCCGGAGTCTCGACCCTGAGCGTAAAGAAATCGGCGCAATCGCCCGGCGACAGACCACGCCCGGATTCGGCGCCAGAGAGTCCGAGAGCCCTCGCCCCGGCGGCGCTGGCGCATTCCAGCGCAATCGCCAGATCCTCATCATTGCGAAAACCGCACCGCCATCCCAACAACATCGCGCGTTCCAGCATATCGCCACTGCCATAGGGCGACCATAAATCCCGTTATCTAACGTTATTTTACCGTCTGATAACGCCCTGAATCCTGAATGTGGAATCCTGAATCCTGAATGTGGAATCCTGAAT
>JAESSL010000300.1 GCA_016764135.1 Alphaproteobacteria bacterium | reverse complement strand
GTCGCCGCCTTCGGGAAAAATATGTTTGACCATGATTTCGTGTTTTGCGTCGACCGGGACTTCGCACGCCGCTGCACGACGCCGACCCTTCTGATGCCCGGCGACGACGTACCGCACCCCGCGGCGACAGCAGCGGAACTTAAAGAGCTGTTACCCGAAACCGAGTATTTGGGCGATTGGAAAGGACCGACGCATATCGTGGCGCAGCGCGACGCTGTCCTCGCCTTTCTGACGAAACATACCCCGTAGGAAACGAACGCTTACGTCAGTAAAAATTCCGCGCCGCACTTTTCCGCCAGCTCCTTCAATCTATCCCGCAGTCCCGGCGGCATCGGAACCCCCGTCTGATTGCGTTCCGCCTCGATCAAATCTTCCGGCTCTCCAGCCACCATCACGGGCTGCGCCGGATCATCGGGGTGGTCGCGCGAAGATCATCGATCAACTGGTCCGTGGTTTCCTCAAAGGCGCCTTCATCACGGAAGAAGACCGGATTTATCGCCATGAAAAAATGACCGATCTCCATGCTGCCGGGGGTCCGTTTACCGTGGTTCGGCGACATGACGAAACTCGCACCCGACAGACAACAGGACAGAATTTCCACCATCGCGCCCAGCCCATAGCCCTTATGGCTGCCCAGCTCCCGCGTGCCGCCCAGGGACGTCATGTTGACGCCATCCCAATAAGCTTCAGAATCCGTGACGGTCTGGCCATTCATATCAACCGCCCAACCCTCGGGAAGGTCCTGTCCCTCGACCGCCTTGTTGCGGATTTTGCCGCTGGCGACGGTCGATGTCGCCATATCCAGATTGAAAGGTTTGTTACGTTTCGTCGGCGCCGTGAACGCAATCGGGTTGGTGCCCAGTGCGCCTTCCGCAGCCAAAGCGGGCACGACGCGCGGTGCAGACGTGCCGGTTGTCGCAAACCCGACCAGCCCTTCCCGCGCGGCCATTCGGCTGTAATACCCCGCTGCACCGTAATGGGCGGAGTTTCGAACCGCGACAGAGCCTAACCCGACCGCTTTCGCCTTCGCCATCGCCATCATCATTGCCCGGTGCGCGACCGGGTAGCCTAAACCGCCACCGGCGTCGAGCAGCGCCGTCGTCGGGTTATCGCGAACCACCGTAATTTCGGCGTCCAGCGTCATCTGGTTGTTGGTCCAGCGTTCATGATAGTTGGGAATACAGGCGATGCCGTGCGTATCGACGCCACGCCGATCGGAATCCGTCATGACCTTTGCGCAAATGTTAACGTAATCATCGGGCATGCCAAATGCGCTCAGAAAGGCCGAGGTTTGTTTTTCAATAATTTCAGCCGGAAAGAATTTAATGGAATCAGTCATGGATCAGCCCCCTACACCAACAAAAACGCAGCGTTGGATTGCCGCGCGATTTCCTGAATCTGCGCCCGCAATCCCGGCGGAATAGGAATGCCCGTCGTCTCGCGTTCCGCCCGCACAATATTTTCCGGCTCGCCCGCGACCATGACCGGTTTATCCGGGTCCAGCGGCTTTGTTCCATGCAGATAATCGATCAGCTCATCTGTCGAATCCTCAAACGCGCCAGCTTCGCGGAACTGTGTCGGGTCGATGGCGAGAAAGAAGTGACCGATTTCCATGGAGCCGGGTTTGTTATTGCCATGGTTCGGCGAGGTGTCGAGACTGGCGCCAGAGAAGCTGGCGGATAGAATTTCCACCATCGTCGCAAGCCCGTAGCCTTTATGTCCGCCAAGTTCGCGGCTCCCGCCCAGTGGCGTCTGCGTCCCCCCGCGTGAGATATAGACTTCCGGATCATCGGACGGGTTTCCATCCGCATCGTTGGCCCAGCCCAGCGGCAAACGGTCCCCTTCGTTCCACTTGTTGCGGATTTTGCCCGCCGCCACGGTCGTCGTCGCCATATCCAGACTGAAGGTTTCATGCCGCTTCGTTGGCGCGGCGAAGGCGATGGGATTGGTCGAAAGTTTGCCTTCCTTACCAAAGGTCGGCGCCGTGCGCGGGCCCGACCCGTTTGTCGTCACAATGCCGATCAAGCCCTCCGCCGCCATCAGGCGCGTATAAAACCCGGTCGCGCCAAAATGCGCGGATTCGCGAACCGCGACCGCCGCCATGCCCAGCGTCTTCGCTTTATCGATGCACATCTTCGTCGCCAGAAGCGACGGCACATAACCAAGCCCGCCCCCGGCGTCAATCAGGGCGGTCGTCGGGGTCTCCCGCACAACTTTGATATCAACGTCGAGCGTAATCACATTGCGGCGACGGCGATCATCATAGGGCGACAGCATCGAAATTCCGTGCGTATCAATCCCGCAAGCGTCGGCGTCCACCATGACCTCTGCAGTCGCAGACACATGCTCCTGCTTCATGCCCCAGGCGGCCAGCACCGAGGCGATTTGTTCGCGAACCGTGTCCTGCGGAACCCACATGATATCGTTTTCATCCACATGATAGCCCAAGATTATCTCCCCGAATTAAGTTTCAGCCGCCGCGCTGCGGGCGTCGTCGCTGGTTAAGCCAAATTCTTTCGCCAATAATTCATAACTTTTCCGCCGCGCATCCCCATCATGAGTCCAGGTAACGATGGCGACTTCCTGAACGCCCAATTGTTCAGCCAATTCGCGAATGCGACCGGCGACGTCCGGCGCGGCGCCGACAAAATTCTTCTGATGCAGGCCGTCAATAATGCGCGCCTCGCTGTCCGAATAGTCTATTTTCGCGACAGAATCCGGCGAAGGGAACGGCAAAAACTGCCCGCGATCGCGATGCATCTGCCAATGGGCGCGCGATGAAAAATGGAAATGCGCGTCTTCGGCGGTCTCCGCCGCCAGGGCCCAAACGCAAATCCCCGACACAGGCTCTGGATGGCGCTCGCTTGGTTGATAGGTGTCCCGATACAGGTTCAAGGCTTCCGCCCCACCTCGGCCATCCGTAAAGAACCACGCAAAACTATACGGTAAACCAAAATGCGCCGCGACCTGTGCGCCAAAATTTGAGCTGCCCAGCATCCAGATTTCCGGCGCGGTATCGCCCTTCGGTTGGGCTTCAATCATTCCAAACGGATGGTTGTCGCGCAGCGGCTCTCCATGCACCCAGGCGATGAGGTCCGCCACGTCGGAGGGAAACTGTTGCGGGCGTTCGTTCGCCTGCGGGTTCAAGGCGTGCGCCGTGCGCCCATCGGAGCCTGGCGCGCGCCCCAGCCCCAGATCGATCCGCCCGGGCGCCAAGGCGTCCAGCACACGGAACTGCTCAGCGACCTTCAACGGCGCATAATGCGGCAACATAACCCCAGCGCTCCCAACCCGAATGCGCGGGGTGGCGGTCACAATCGCGGAAATCAAAATTTCCGGCGCTGTGCCGACGATGGTCGGGTGGCTGTGATGTTCGGACACCCAGAAACGGTCATAACCGAGAGCATCGCAATGACGCGCCAGATTGACGGTATCGCGGATCGCCGCGCCTTGCGGTCGGCCTTCAGTGGCGATGGATTGGTCGAGAACAGAGAAACGAAGCACGCGCGGCTCCCAGATCAGGCGTTAAAAAATATCGCTCAGGAAATAGTCCGAGCAAAACGGCCCCAGAAAGTCGATCTAAAAAAATCAGCCCGAAAAAACCGATCCGAGTAAAACCACATTCATCAGGGAGATGGATTGTCAGCCATCCAGGCAGCCGGCGCGCCGCATCGCTGTTACGCGATGGCTTCCGGCGTCTTGACGTAATCGTCGTCGCTCACCTTCTCGAACCATTCGGTCCCCGCGCCGGAATCAGTCGTTTCCGACATGGCGAGATGCGTAAAAAGGCGGTCCGGCGCGGAGCCATGCCAGTGACGAGTATCCGGTGGGATGACGGCGGTGTCGCCCGGATGCAATTCCTGTACTTGCTCGCCTTCAAGCTGCACGCGCCCGACGCCAACCAGACAATACAAGGTCTGCCCCACGGGATGAGAGTGCCATGCGGTCCGGCCGCCCGGCGTAAAGGTGACGCTGCTCGCCCGCATCCGGGACGGAGCCTCGCCAACGATAATGGCGTCCTGCATGACATGGCCCGTGAAGTTCGCCTCTGGCGCTACTTTGGTCGGGCGCGAATTTGCGCGTTTGATATCCATTTTTCTCTTCCTTTTCTATCTTTGTAAAATGGCCAGGCTTTGTAAAATGGCCAGGTAAAATGACCAGACCCGAAATTATTCGGACGGCGCCAGATCCAACCGCACCGCGATGCCTTCCAGCTCTGGAGACGCGGCGGGATAGCGTTCCATTACCTGCGGATCATGGCCCGGCACGATGTGCTGATCGGACGATGCGAGCTTCCGCAAGCGGCGAAACCCTTCCAGCATTTGAAACTGGTTTTCATGGTTCATGAAGGGCGTGCCGTCGGTGATGCTCTCATAATAATGCGCCGTGTCCGACGCGACCACAACCGGGCCCCGCTTGGTGTTGACGCGCACCGCCATAAGCCCCGGCGTGTGTCCCGGAATGTGATGTACGGATACGCCCGGCGCAATTTCCTCGTCGCCATCATGGAAATCGACCCGGTCGCCATAGACCGCGCTCACCATCTCCTTGACCTCGCTCAGGACAAACGAATGCCGTAACGCCGGGTGGGTCATGCCGCGCCCGGTGACATAGTTCATTTCCGCATCCTGAATGTGGAACGTGGCCTTGGGAAACAAACCGAGGTTACCGGAATGATCGTAATGCATGTGCGTAATAACGACGTCTTCAACTTCCGACGCCTCAACGCCAATCATCCGCATACCTTCGGTCGGGCAGCGTATAAAATTCCGGCCCCGGCCCTCGCCTTCGGCCTGATTGAACCCGACATCAACGACAATCGTGCGCTCTGAATTTCGAATGACCCACACGAAATAATCCATCGCAAGCGGCGCGTCGTGCGGATCGCCATGCATAAAGATGGTCCCGCGGCTTCCCATCCGGTCGCCGTATTTGATCGCAAATATTTCGTATTCAGGCGTACTCATCTATTTTCTCCAAGTATCAGTGACGTAAAATTCAAAGTGTCTCTGGAAGGATATGCGCGCCATCGGCGCCAAGCGGCATTGGCTGGACCGTCGTCGCCGCGTCGATGTTCAGATCTTCATAGAGATGTGGAAACAAGGCGCCGCCACGCGAGGGTTCCCATTTCAACGTCGCTTTCAGCAAGCCGGTCTCAATCGTCACCAGAACCAGATCGGATTGCCCGGCGAAATGTTTCCGCGCGGTCTCCGCAACCTGATCGCCGGTTGAAAAATGGATAAAGCCATCGGCGATATCGACCGCGCTGCCGGAAAACCGACCCGCCCGTTGCGCCGTCGCCCATTCGGCCTCAGTGCAGATTTTATAGATCAATTCCGTCGCCATAATCTTCCAACATTCCAGTCGCCGCTTACCCGGCGTAATCCCGACGGATCATATCTGCCCCTTTTTCCGCAATCATAATCGTTGGCGCGTTGGTGTTGCCCGTCGTCACCACCGGCATGACAGACGCATCAATGACGCGTAATCCTTTAATCCCGTGAACGCGAAGCCTTGAATCAACGACCGCCTCCGGATCTTCACCCATCTTGCAGGTGCCAACCGGGTGATACACCGTGGTCCCGGTTTCCTGAGCGTATTTGCGCATGTCATCGATGGTCTCTATGGGCGAATTCGGTCGCGTTTCACCCGCCGTATAAGGCGCCAGTGTGGGCGCCGCGAAAATGCTGCGCGCTTGCTTGACGCCAGACAGCATGACCTCCAGGTCGCTTTCCGCCGACAAATAATTGGGGGTAATCGTGGGCGCCTGCAACGGGTCAGGACTGGCCGCCATGATCGTGCCCCGACTGTCGGGACGTCCGGGACAAATGGCGATCGCCATGCCGGGTTCCCGCTCCAGTTCACTCTTGCGAACCGGATCAAAGCTGACCGGGGCGAACAAAAACTGGAGATCCGGGCTACTGAGGCCCTCGCGGCTTCGAGTGAAAACCATGACCGTGGTGGCGCCAAAGGTCAGCGCGCCGTCACCTTTGACCAACCAGCGAATAATTTCCGGAATGACCCGGGGCATGCGCGCCATTTGATTGATCGTCACCGCGTTTTTGACCCGGTGCGAAATGCGCGTGACGTAATGATCCGACAGATTGCCGCCAACGCCGGACAAATCGTGCTTCACTTCAACGCCGATGGAGCGCAGATGCTCGCCCGGCCCGATACCGGACACTTGCAGCAAATGCGGAGAATTGATGGACCCACCCGACAAAATGACCTCACGCTCAACGCGGATCTCCCGATCCTGATCGCCCTGACGATACGCCACGCCAACGCATTTGCCGTCTTCCAGCAGCAGCTTTGTCGCCACGGCTTCGGTCTCGATTTTCAGGTTCGGACGCCCTTTCGCGCGCGACAGATAGGTCCGCGCCGTGGAAGCGCGAAACCGGCCCTGCCGCGTCATTTGGGAATAGCTGACGCCCTCCTGCTCTTTACCGTTGTAATCCGAGTTCAGCTTGAAGCCCGCCTGCTGCGCCGCTTCGACAAACCGATGCGTGATGGGCAAAATGGTGCGCGCGTCTTCGACCACCAAAGGACCGTCGCTCCCCCGAACTTCGGGATCACCGCCATTGCGGTAACTTTCAGATTTTTTGAAATAGGGCAGAACATCTTCAAAGGTCCAGCCTCGACACCCACGTTGCGCCCAACCGTCATAATCGGCCGCATTGCCCCGGACATATTGCATGCCGTTGATTGAACTCGACCCGCCCAGAACCTTGCCGCGTGGCCAGTGGATACGACGTCCGCCAGTGCCTTCCTGCGGTTCTGTGCTGTAATTCCAGTTGATAGTCGGATGGTATAGCAACGAGCGGACGCCGGCCGGAATATGGATCATCGGATTGCGATCTTTGGGACCAGCTTCCAGCAAAACGACGTTCGCGCCATCTTCGCTCAATCGATCCGCCAGCACGCAACCCGCTGATCCTGCTCCAATAATTACATAATCCACGGCCATAAAACTAATCTCCCACCCCGACAAAATTTGAAAAGTGTAGCGCCTGAAAATTAATATTTACAAGCTTCACCACATCAGAGCCGTCCAGCCTGATGCGTGATTTCGTGCTGACAGGACCGGAATTATTCCTGGGCCGCAGGATTGACGACATGGATCGGCGCGCCCGCGGCGAACGCCTGTACCTGTTCAAAAATATCGCTGAATTGCGCGTTGAAATCTTCAACCGTCACATAGCCGATATGCGGCGTACAAACGACGTTGTCCATGTTCAACAAGGGGTGATCCGTATCGCGCATGGGCTCGTCATCATAGACATCCACCGCCGCCCGACCGGGCCGACCCGCGAGAAGTCCGTTTTCCAGCGCCCCGGTTTCGATGAGGCCTGACCGACTGGTGTTCACCAGCAGCGACGTCGGTTTCATTCGGGCCAGATCGGCAGCGGTCACAATACCGCGCGTCGAATCATAAAGCCGCAAGTGGAGCGACAGAACATCGCAGGTCTCGAAAAACTCCTCACGACTGGCGGCCACGTCCCAACCATCCTCGCGCGCCCGCTCTCGCGACCCTTCGCTCGCCCAAATCACGGTCTTCATGCCGAACAGCTTGCCGTATTCCAGAACAACGCGCCCGATGCGGCCATATCCATAAACGCCCAGCGTGTGTCCGCGCACAGAATTACCAACGCCGGACTGCCATTCTCCGCGCTTCAGCGACGCCATTTGCTGCGGAATTTGTCGCATGCCCGCGAGAACCAGCCCCCAGGTCAGTTCAGCCGTCGCAAATGACGGCGTGTCGGAGTGTTGATTGGACGACACTACGACGCCGTTGGCGGTGCAGGCGTCTATATCGATATGCGGAAAGACGCTGCGTTGGCTGATATGTTTCAAATTCGGCAAGCGTTCGAGCAAGGATTTTCGAATTTTAGTCCGCTCGCGAATCAACACCAGAACTTCAGTGTCTTTCAACCGCTCGGCCAACGTATCGTCATCCTGCGCGTGATCATTCCAGACCGTCACGTCATGGCCATCCAGCATTGAAAAACACGACAAGGTGCGAATCGTGTCAAAATAATCATCCAGAATATCAATTCTCATTCGTCTGTCTCCTGAAACAATGGCTGGCCCGACTCTAGCAAGCGAAAGGCTTGCTCACGGTTATCCATAATGGGGAAATAACGGGATTAAAGCTCGGGAAAGCCCAACTTCAGAAAAAACCCAGACCGACCCGACCGCCTCAGATGGCGCAATTTATTGGTTTCGTCACGCGCCTTATATTGCTTTTGATGCGTTAATTTGGCACAATGGTCAAGATTGCTGGGCATGGGGCGCACAGGATTCAGACGCCGTCGATACATCCTGAATTTGAATGCGGAAACGGAGCGCCGTCGCGGATGCGCTGGTTTCAGGTTTCAAACATTTCAGTTTTGGGGACAATGGCAAGCAAGGGACCGACACTATGAATAACATTTTGAAAAAATTCGCCATCATCGCAGGCGCGCCAATCGGATTGATGGCGTTCGCCGCAGCGCCAGTTTCAGCGCAGGCCGTCAACCTTATGTCAAAGGAACCATCGGTGTGTGATTTGCACCGGGCGTTATCAACCGACATCCCTGCGGAGTGCATAAAAGCGCCGCCGAAACGGGTGGGATATCGCGGATTGACCCGAGGGATCACCAAAAAGAGCCCGGCAGCCGCCAAAAAACGGACCTACGGCGCGGCGATCCGAATCAATTTTGAATTCGGATCGGCACAATTGACCAAAGACGCAAAATCGACGCTCGGCGTCCTGGCGGTGGTCATCAAGCACAACAAGAAATCCGGATTTTTAGTTACCGGTCATACGGACGCCAAAGGGTCGGCGAATTACAACCTGCGCCTTTCCAACAAGCGCGCCGAAGCGGTGACGACGTTTCTCGAGAAAGAGTACGACATTCAGGACGTTCGCTTAAACTGGATCGGCAAGGGCGAATCGAGCCTTTACGACAAAAGCAAACCTGGCAGCTCAATCAACCGACGCGTTGAAATCACGAATATCGGAAAATAGCGCCAAGCCACGTTATCGTTTCAAAGAAACCGTCGGGCAGTTTTAATCCCGGCGGTTTTTTTTCATAACTGAATCGTTGGCCTCACGCCGAGCCCGCTACACAGCACCCGGTAGCAATGAGATTACTGTCGTCTGATTAAGGTCTTCCCCATACCAGGCGCGGATGGCGGCTTCCCGTTTTCCGAGATAGCGCGGCTCGCCATTTTCAAGCACCATTGGTAAATCATGCCCCGGCGCGAGAATGCTGCCCGGCCGGCGCGACCAGAGCGCCCAGATATCATCAATCGAGGCCCGAGTCGCATCGTCGTCATACGTCATATCAGCGGCGCGAGAGAGTAACTCCGCCCGGTTTTTGCACGCATCGCCGCTGAAAACGATGTCGCGCTCCCCGCCATCGAGTACAAAGACAAGACTGCCCGGCGTATGGCCCGGCGCCATATGGGCCGTAATGCCCGGAAAGACCTCATCGCCATCGTCCACACGGCGAAGTGTTGGCCACTTATCCAGCGCCTCGACATAGAGCTCCGGCACCACGGTCTCGCCCCAAGGCTGCTCCAGCGACCATGCCAGTTCATCGCGCCCAATGACAATGTTCGCGTGTTTGAACAGGGTCCAGTTGACGGAGTGGTCGTAGTGCGAATGGGTCAGCAGAACATCGGTAACATCACCGGGCGTCAGTCCCCGCGCCGCCAATTGTTCCTGCAACAAAAAACGCTGCCCAAACGAGCCAACGTCAAGGAGCGCAATCCGGTCGCCCCGGCGTATCAACGTGATGGCGCTGAAACCCAGCGAGCCGTGACAAACGGATTTTCCCGGAAATCCATGTACGATGATATCAACTTCAAATTCGCCGAGGCGAAACAAACCGCCCTCGTCCGTATCGCTCATCCCCGACTCCTGTTTTACGTCAACGTTTGTGGCGATCCTATCGTTCCGAGAACGCCTGAAACAACGCAACGTAAACCGGCGTCGTCAAATAACGCAACAGGCTCTGCGATCCGGTCAAAATATCCGCCTGCACAATCATGCCCGGCACGATCTTATGTCTGGCGTCCTTTGTCTCGATGTAATTGTGTTTTAATCCAATGCGGCCTTTGAAAAAACTTCGACCTTTTTCATCCGAAAATGTCGTCGGCGATATCTTCAGCAATGTTCCCTCAACAACCCCATAGCGCCGGGAATCAAAACCGCTCACTGTAACGCTGGCCATTTGTCCGACAGCGATATGCCCAATATCTTCAGGTTGAATATCCGTCTCGACCACCACTTGTTCATCCAACGGTACAATCGTCATCAGGATTTGCGCCGGTTCCACGACAGCGCCCGGCGTATTGACCTGCATTCCATGCACCGCGCCATCGGCGGGCGCAACCACGGACAGGCGCTTAAGCCTGTCTTCCAGCCGTGCGAGATTTTGGCGTACCTCCGCGCGCTCCGCCATGATGCCGCTCAACGCCTCCAGCGCCGTTCCGCGTTCGGTGACGATCAACTCCACACGCTCGTTTTGCGCTTCTTGAATTGCGGAGCGCGCCTGGTCGACCGAAACCCGTGATTCCGCCAGCGCGCCATGTACGCGGGAAAGTTCCAATTGGCTGCTGATCAGATTTATGCGCGAACCATGGCCGGATTTGAAAAGTTTTTTCCGCATAGCAACAGATTCACGCACGAGCTTGTATTGTTCCTGCAGACTCGATGCCTGTTGCTTAAAAATCTCTACCGTTTGACGGCGCTGCTTGATACGACTTTCCAGCACGGAAACTTTTCCGGCGATTCGGTCCCGGGTCGCGCTCAGAATATATTTACCCTCACTGACCTGATCGGTGAATTTTTCCGCCAGATCGCCAAAATCGGGTTCCGCTTCGTCAATAAACGCCCGCAGCCGGATTTCGCGAATTCTCAAGGACGCGTCGCGCGCACGGATTTGCGACAATTCCGCCTGACGCAAGGTCTGGTCAAACTGAAGGAGCAGATCCCCCGCCTTCACCAAATCGCCATTTCGCACGCTGATGTCGCGGACAATGCCGCCTTCCAAATGTTGTACGACCTGTTCATACCCGGTCGGAATAACCTTGCCCTGGGTTTTTGCGACCGAAGAAATTTCAACCAGGCTGGACCAGTAAACCGCCGATACGAGAAGACCGATGACCAGAAGCCCGGCGACGACGGCAAAGCGGGAGGGCCCGACTTCCTCCAGGATGGATTCCCGAGAAAGGTGCTTCATTTGCACGCGGGATACTTTCCGTGAAAACGCCTCGTCATTCGCGTTCGACGATCCGTCCAGATTATTCTTAACCATGCGCTATCTCCGTTTTGTTGTCTTTTCGCATGCCTCAAGACACCAGTTTATTGCGCGACAACACGTCTTCTGCGGGGCCAAAATCCACCACTTGTCCGTGGTCCAGCAACAGCAGTTTGTCGCAAATCCGCATATGGCTTGGTCGCTGGGTTATCATGATTGTCGTTGTATTGCCGCGAAGCAATTCCAGAGCGCGCAGTAGCGCCCGTTCATCCTCGCCATCCAGGGCGCTTGCGGGCTCGTCCAGAATGATGACCGGCGCCTTGCGCAGAAACGCCCGCGCCAACGCCAACTGGCGCAGGAACCCCTGGGGCACATGCGTCTCCAGCCCGTCGCGAAACCGGGTGTCGAAACCATAGGGCAACGCTTCGATCTTTTGGAGAAGCCCGGCCATCCGGCACGCCGCCTTGACCTCGTCGAAGGAGGCGATCGGATTGGACAGGATCAAATTTTCATAAAGCGATCCCGGGAAGGCGTGATTGTTTTGCGGAACATAGGCCAGGGTCTGGCGCAATGTGATGGGGCGAAGTTGACGAATATCCACGCCATCGAGCGTAACCGAGCCCGCTTGTGGTGTGTAGAATCCTAGCGCCAGCTTACTCAAAGTTGACTTGCCAGCGCCGCTACGACCGACGATTCCGACGATTTCGCCCTTTTCCGCCGTAAAGCTCACGCCCAGCAATGCAGGGTCGGAATGCGAGGAATACCGCATGCTGACGCGATCAAAAACCAACCGTCCTTCAAATTCAATCGTCGTGGCGGGCGCGTCCCCCGGCTC
>JAESSL010000299.1 GCA_016764135.1 Alphaproteobacteria bacterium | reverse complement strand
GGGCGAGGTTCAGGTGGATTTATGCGGGCGGGGCCACTCGGTTGATCCATCGCCAATCGCCGTCGCCGCCAAGGACTGGGCGGCACGCCCAACGCATCTTCCGCATCCAACCCGCGAAGCACGGCGTCCAGTCGGGACAGCCAGCGCGACGGCACGGTTGGTTGACCATCTACTTTGTCGGCGCGCGTCAAATAGACTTCTGGCGCACCGAATGCCTGCACAAAATCATGCGCGGTGAGCCCGATCCGCCGTTCCGGCAAGGGCAGCCCGAACTGCGCGCGCATCGGGCGACTCATCCACGGATCGGGGTTGGCGGCGGGCGGCCATGTTTCTTCGTTCAGACCGCCCAGCACAATCAAATCCGCATGTTGCAAACGCGCTTCAAGCAAGCCGAGCACGGCCAGGCGTGGATGTCCCCCATGGCTTGGACGAACCATATGGCCGGTCATGAGCGTCTCCAGCAGCGCCTCATAGCGACGTCCCGGCGCATCGTCCATCAAGGCGACGGCGTCGCGAAGCTGCGCGATAAATCCAGCCGCGACATCACCGCCCTCGCCCGCCCAAAGCCGCGCGGCGCCGGTCTCCGACTCCAATTCCGACTCGGTTGCTAAATCCGTCTCCGCCAGGGCCTCGGCCATTTCAATATGCGCATCGAGCAGTGTTGAAAACGGCGTTTCCGGATTCTGCAACCCGGCGACAAAACCCGCCGTTCGGGCTTCAAGGTCATCCAGAACGCTCCTGATAGACTCACGGCGAACAGCATCCAGGCGATCGCCCAACGCATCCAGTTTCGCGCGCAATCCAGCAATCCCCGGGCCCGGCCTGGGTCCGCGCAGCAAATACCGTTCCAGACGCCGGACAGCGCCGCGAAAGGCGACAGGATCTCGACCGCACGCAGCCATCGGATGCTTCAAGGCGGACAGCAACGCGACCGGCGCAAAGTCGGAGATCACCATCAAGGCGGTGAGCCGCAAAAAACTCCCGGGCGCGGAAGCGGATAGAGGCGTCCCGGCGGAATCGTCGATTTCAATATCCCACCGCCTCAATGCACCCGCGACACGCCGGGCCAAGGCGCGATCCGGCGTCACCAGCGCCGCCGTTTTACCATCTGTCTCCAGCACCTGACGCAACAACAACGCAATCACGCCCGCCTCCTCCGCAGCGTCGGCGCAATCGATACGAGTCACCCCATCCAACGCGCCCTCAGTGACGCCAGCGCCGTCACCGTTTTTCAGGGAAGCCCAGCCATCGGTCGTTTCTGCGGGCCGCATGAGTTCCGCCATTAATCCGGCGCGCGCATCCATGGTCCGATAGCGCGACGCCAACACGGGCCAATCGGCGATGTCATCGGGGCTCAACTCAAGGCGATCCAAAAGATGCGCGAGATTAAATTGCGGATGGGTCTCGGTCTTGCGGATAATCGTCCAATCCTGCTCTGAAACGCCACGAAACAAACCGGGCAAAACAACGCGACCGTTTGGTAGTTGCGCGATCATGGCCAGCAGATCCGCGGTCGCCGGAATACTACCAGTCGACCCCGCCGCGATTATTTTGCCCTCTGGCGGCGCATTTCGCCACGCATCCGTTTGTAACTCCAACAATCGATTACGTCGCGCAGCGCCGTCGATGGCGTTTTCGCCGCTCAGCATCGCCGGCCAATGTTCAGTCAAAATTTTGAGAAATTCGAGTGTATCGCGCCAGTGCAGCGCAAACTCATCGGGCGCCAAAGACGCCAGATCATCAAAGGACAGGCGCTCAGTCTGAACCTGATCCAGAAAGCGCTCCAGTTCCGCCGCCAGACGGACGGCCTGATCCACTGCGATATCAGTTGAAAACCGACGCACCAGCTGCGCCAGCAACAAGCGACGGCGCAGCGGCGCCATGGCGGGCGGCACGTCAAGACTATCGAGGCCCGGTGTTTCACCCAACGCCAGTTCGTCTTCATCAACATCGCCGAGAGGCCGCATGGCGGGCAACATCATCGCCCGTCCTCCGCCCGCGCGCAGAAAGGCGTCCCGTAACGCCCGACAAGCGCGCCGGGTTGGTAGCAAAATTGTGTAATCCGCCAGCCCGAACGGGTCGTCTCCACTTTCCGCCAACAGGCCCTCGGCCAAGGCGTCGATGAAAGAGCAGCCAGGGGGAATAGTAAAAACGCGAGGCATCAGGTTTTCAGACATCAGCGTGTGTTCACAGGTAATTCTTCATGGGCGATACTGTATTCCGCAATGCGTAGTTCCGTTGGGGTTCCCACATGATACCACTCGCCATCATGAACCATCCCATACAGGCGATCCGCCTTTTGCGCCGCATCGTACAGGCGGTTCAATGAAAATGCGCCGGGCGCGCAATCCTCAAACAACCTCGGGTGCAAGATTTGAACCCCCGCGAACAGATAGGGGGCGACTTCAGCGCCAAGGCGACGGCGGGCGACGCCCAATGGAGAGAGAAAGTAATCGCCGATTCCTGATTCGCTGCGCAACAGGGTCATCCGGTGCATCAATAACAACGCGTCCATCGTCTCGCCATCCCAGAGCGCCGCCAGACGGGACAAAGTGGGTGTGGGGCCATCGAGCCAAACCGCATCGCTATTGATGACAAAAAACGGATTGCCGCCGAATTCCGGCAGCGCATTCAAGACGCCACCGCCGGTTTCCAGCCGCTCAGGCTCGTATATTACGGTGACGCCCGCGCGACCCTTCATATGCGCTTCGATCTGGGCCGCGCGATAATGCGCGTTGACGACCGTCTTTGTGACGCCTTGCGTCTTCAAGCGCCCAAATACGCGGTCGATCAGAGTGACGCCGCCAAGCGGCACCAGAGGCTTAGGGCGCTCATCGGTCAAGGGCCGCATCCGGGACCCCAACCCCGCCGCCAACACCATGGCTTGATCGATTTTTGAATTTTTCGTCATTACGCCACCGCCCTGTTAATGTTAGGCGTCACGCGCGTAGCCTTGGGGATAATTTGGTCAAACCAGTTTTGGAGATCGCGCAATGCAGGATGACCAAGGTCGCCTTCCAGCCAGCGCCAGGTGCGCGGAATATGCCGAAGGTAATCCGGCTTGCCATCCCGTCGCGCCAGTCGCGTAAAGATGCCAATAATTTTCGCGCTGCGTTGCGCCGCCATCACCGCATAGGATGTCATGAACGCCTCTCGATCAAGATCCGGGAAGGCGTCAAAATACCGATCGCGCAATTGTCGGGCGAGCCTTGGGGACACATCGCGGCGGGCGTCCTCCAGCAAAGATGCCAGATCGTAGCTCGACGGGCCGATCACCGCGTCCTGAAAAT
>JAESSL010000298.1 GCA_016764135.1 Alphaproteobacteria bacterium | reverse complement strand
ACACGGAATCACGCTGGTCCATGAACTCATGGGCGTCGGCGAAGGGTTGCGCGATCACTATTCGCCGCGCGTCAAATACCGCATCACCAAAAAGAACGTCACCTTCAACGACAATGCGCGCGGCTGGCGACTGGTGCGCGAAGCCCTGAAATACGCGTTCCTCCGAAAAGGCTTCCTCGCCTCGACCTCCGTGCCGGTACGCATGTATTTCCGCACCCGCGAAGGGCTGGAGACGCCAGACGCGACAATCTCCGTCCTGCCCTTCCTGTATGAAATGGTCGGTCGGGAACGCCGGATTTCCAAAGATCGCGGCGTCACCCTGAACATCAATGTGCTGCGGTCGGAAAGCCTGGGCAGCATCCACATCAAATCCGCAAACCCGGACGAAGCGCCCGCCATCAAGTTCAATTTCCTGTCGTCGGAGATGGATCGCACCGGCCTGCTGTTCGCCATGCGCAAGGCGCGCGAACTCATGACTTCGTCTCCGTTAAATGAGATCGTCGGCGAAGAAATTGCGCCGGGCCTGTCCTATGAAACCGATGAAGAGCTTCTGGAATGGGTGCGCAACAATGCAGAGACGACGTATCACCCGGTTGGCACCTGCAAAATGGGCAGTGATTCCATGGCGGTGGTTGACGATCAATTGCGCGTCCACGGGATTACGGGCCTGCGCGTCGCCGACGCCTCCATCATGCCGACCCTGACATCCGGCAACACAAACGCGCCGTCCATCATGATCGGCGAAAAATGCGCCGCCATGGTGTTGTCGGCGGCGCAATCGAAAGCCACGGCGGCGAAAGCGGCGGCCTGATCAGTCATGACGCGGTATTCTCTCTGGAGCCTCGCGCGCAATGCGCTGACCGGGCATCGCAACTGGCCCAGAGCCTGGCGCGACCCGGCGCCGAAGCCCGCCTATGACGTCATCATCATTGGTGGCGGCGGACATGGGTTGGCCAGCGCCTATTATCTGGCCAAGAACCACGGCATCACCAATGTCGCGGTGCTGGAAAAAGGCTGGCTCGGCGGCGGCAACACCGGTCGCAACACCACCATCGTCAGATCCAATTACGCCCAACCCGGCAACACCCTGTTCTACGAACATTCCATGAAGCTCTGGGAAGGGTTGAGCCAGGATTTGAACTACAACGTCATGTTCTCCCAACGCGGCGTGCTCAATCTGGCGCATTCCGACGCCCAGCGCGACGCCTTTAAACGGCGCGGCAATGTGATGCGATTGAACGGCATCGACGCGCAATGGGTGGATCGCGAACAGGTCGCCGCCATGGTTCCTATTTTGGACACGTCGCCCGATGCGCGCTACCCGGTGCAGGGCGGATTGTTACAACCGCGCGCTGGCACCGCGCGCCACGATGCGGTCGCGTGGGGGTATGCGCGCGGCGCCGATACGCGCGGCGTCGACATTATTCAAAACTGCGAAGTCACCGGCATCGACATTGAAGGCGGTCGGGTTACGGGCGTACAGACCACGCGAGGCCCCATCAAAGCGGCGAAAATTGGTACTGCGGTCGCGGGACACTCCGCGCATCTGGCCGAGATGGCGGGACTCCGCCTCCCCTTTGAAACACACGTGTTGCAGGCGATGGTGTCCGAACCTCTGAAACCCTGTCTCGATATGGTCGTCACCTCTGGCGCCGCACACGCCTATGTCAGCCAATCCGACAAGGGCGAACTGGTGTTTGGCGGCGATCTGGACCTCTATCCGTCCTATGCGCAACGTGGAAATTTTCCCCGTATTGAAACCGTAACCGAAGCCTTCATGACCATGTTCCCCTCACTCGGGCGAACCCGACTGATGCGCAGCTGGGGCGGAATCATGGACATGACCATGGATGGCAGCCCGATCATCGGAACCACACCCATCGACGGATTTTTTATCGACGGCGGTTGGTGCTATGGCGGGTTCAAGGCGACGCCGGGCTCCGGCTGGGTCTTCGCCCACACCATCGCGCACGACAAGCCGCACCCGTTGAACGAGCGCTTTACGCTGGACCGATTTGAAACCGGCGCCGTCATAGATGAACGCGGCGCGGGCGCCACAGCGCATGCGCATTAGTAAAGACCAGCATGCGTATAAAGATAACGGACACGCGCATGAATTGGCGATTGCAGGACCGACCCAATGCTTAAAATAACCTGTCCCTGGTGCGGCGACCGCGCGCAGATCGAATTTACCTATAGGGGCGACGGCGCGCTCACCCGCCCCGCCCTCGACAACGAAAACGCCAAAGATCATTTTGAGTATGTTTATCTGCGCGATCCCCGGCGCGGCGTTCAGGACGAAATTTGGCGCCATTCAGCGGGATGCGGCCAGTTTCTGAAGGTTCGCCGCGATACGCTGACCCATAAAATTTACGCCACCAGCGCGCCTCAGGATGATTTGGCCCAGGACGATCTGGATCAACAGGGCGACGCGCAATGACCGGCCAATCGTTTCGCAATCCCGAGGGCGGCTTTGTGGACCGCGCGACGCCGCTAAACTTCACCTTCGACGGAAAACCCTATGTCGGGTATCAGGGCGATACGCTGGCCGCCGCCCTTTTGGCCAATGGCGTTCGAATTGTCGGGCGAAGTTTTAAATATCACCGCCCACGCGGCGTCTTCAGCGCCGGATTCGAAGAGCCAAACGCGCTGGTCCGGCTGGGCGTCGGCGCGCGCGCCGAGCCAAATACGCAGGCCACAAGGATTGAGTTGTTCAACGGGTTGTCAGCGGAAAGTCAAAACCGGTGGCCCAGTCTGAAATTCGACATTGGCGCGATCAACAACACGCTGCACCGGTTTATTCCCGCCGGGTTTTACTACAAGACGTTCATGGCGCCCGCCTGGCTCTGGCCCACTTACGAAAAATTCATCCGTCGCGCCGCGGGCATGGGAACCGCCGCCACGGAATCCGACCCGGACCAATACGCGCGGCGTTTCGCCCATTGCGACGTTCTGGTGGTTGGCGGCGGACCGACGGGCCTCAGCGCCGCGTTGGCCGCCGGTCGAACCGGCGCCGATGTCCTACTGGTCGAGGATAGTCCCGACCTCGGCGGCGATTTACGGAACGGTCGTCGACAGATTGACGGAAGACCCGCATCCGACTGGTTGAAAGACGCGACGGCGGAACTGGCTTCCCTGCCGAACGTGACGATTTTAACGCGAACCACCGCCGCCGCCTATTATGACCACAACATGCTGATCCTGTGTGAACGGGTCACTGACCACATTGCAAACCCGGCGCCCTTCACGCCCCGGCAACGCATCTGGCGGGTCCGCGCCAACGACGTTGTTCTCGCCTCCGGCGCCATGGAGCGCCCGCTGGTCTTCGCCAATAATGACCGGCCCGGCGTGATGCTCGCCAGCGCCGCGCAGCGCTACGCCAACGCCTTTGGCGTGCGAGCGGGCGAACGGGCGGTGATTTTCACCAACAACGATTCCGCCTATGACGCCGCGGCGGATTTACGTCGCGCCGGCGTTGACGTCGCGGCTATTGTCGACGCACGACCTGAAATTTCCCAACAGGCGCGCGATCTCGCCGGAAGCATCGAAATTCTCACCGGCCACGCGATTGTCGATGTCGCCGCTGGTAAAGGCGGCGCGGCGCGCGGCGTCACGATCAAACCCCTGGACGTCGCCAAACTTCTGGACGTCACCAACCCACGGGACGCCAACTCGGGCGCACCACACGGTTGGCCCCGCGACATCGCCTGCGATCTCGTCGCCATGTCCGGCGGATGGACGCCCGCCGTGCATTTGT
>JAESSL010000297.1 GCA_016764135.1 Alphaproteobacteria bacterium | reverse complement strand
TGTCGCCGGCAACGCATACCGCCCCATGGATGTATTGCAGACCCGTAAGGGACTGACCGTCGAAGTCGGCAATACAGACGCCGAAGGCCGCATTGTCCTGTCCGACGCGCTGACCCTGGCTGCGGAAGAAAAACCAGACATGATTCTCGACTTCGCGACCCTGACCGGCGCCGCGCGCGTGGCGTTGGGCACGTCCCTGCCCGCCATGTTTGTGAACGACGACAAACTGGCCGCCTCGTTTGAAAAACACGGTCGCGCCGAAGATGATCCCGTATGGCGGATGCCGCTCTGGCAGCCCTACCGGGCCTTACTCGACAGCAAGGTCGCCGATATGAACAACGTGGGCAGCATTCCCCAGGGCGGCGCTATCACCGCCGCGCTGTTTCTGGAATCCTTTATCGAAGACGATATTCCCTGGGCGCATTTCGATATCATGGCGTGGAATCGCGGGAGCCAACCCGGAAAGCCGGAGGGCGGCGAAGCCATGGCGATTCGCACAGCTTTTGCGGTTATTGAGAATTCCGTCAAGAAATAATCAACATATTGCGATTAACGCTTGCCGTAACGCCATATAACGCCTATTTTTGATACGTTATCGTAATGATTCGGAACAAAAATATACGATTATGCCGTTGGATTCGACCTCATCACTGACGCCAAACCGCCTGCTGAAACTTTGGCACGACGCCTTGCTGGAAAGCGTACGGCGCGATACACCGGACCTGTCCGCGCGTCAGATGTCTGTTTTGCTGGCCGTTTATGTCGTGCCGCCGCCCCATACGGTGCGAGGGCTCTCCAGTTCAATGAACGTGTCCAAGCCAGCGATCACGCGCGCCCTCGACAAGCTCTGCGCGCTGGACTTTCTGCGCCGCAAGCCCGACGAGACGGATCGCCGGTCCATCGTCGTACAGCGCACCGTCAAGGGGTCGGTCTTCCTGTCTGATTTCGGCGACTCCATTGCGGAATCACTAAAGCATCTGGACGACTAACGCAGCGCGCCCGCAGATCAGGATTTCGGAAATTTTCCGCCAATACCCTTCACAAATTTTCCGTCAGTACCCTTCACTGAGATCAGCGATATTCAACGGCGCGTCCCCGCGACGAATACGTTCTATATTAGCCGCCACCGCGCCCGCCGCCGACCAGGGCTGCGCGGTGCCCGCATTGTGCGGCGTCACCGTCACATTTGGATGCGCCCAAAACGCATGATCTTCGGGCAAGGGTTCCTGTCGAAACACATCCAGCGTAGCGCCCGCCAGTTGGCCGGAATCCAGCGCAGCCAGAATATCGTCCTCGTCCTGCAATCCGCCCCGCCCGACATTGATCAGATACGCCCCGCGCGGCAGCTGGGCGAATAAATCCCGGTTTAAAATATTTTCCGTCGCCGCCGTATAGGGCAGCACGCAAACCAGTATTTCCACCTCCGTCAGAAAATTCGCCAACCCGTCTCGCCCATGATGACACGTGACGCCCGATATATCCTTGGCGGTGCGGGACCACCCGGACAGCGCAAACCCCAACGCCGACAAAACGCGCAGGCAATCCTGCCCGATCACGCCCAGCCCCATGATTCCGACCCGGCGCTTTGGCGCGGTTGGCGTCGCCATCTCTCGCCATTCACGGCGGCGCTGTTGATCCTCAAGCAGCGGCGTCTCCCGGTGATATCGCAACACATGCAACGCCACATACTCCACCATGCCCCGGGTCAATTCCGGCTCAACCATGCGCACAATGGGAATTCCGGCGGGCAAATCAGGATCCACCAGCAAATGATCGACGCCCGCCCCCAGGGAGAAAATCGTTTTCAAATTTGGAAAACGACGCCGCAACTCTCCGACCGGCGGCTTCCACACTAGCGCGTATTCGACGGCGGCGTCATCGCCGGGATCGTCCCAGTTTCGACACGGAACATCCGGCGCCGCATCCTCCAACGCCGTGCGCCATGCGGGCCAGGAATCAACATTGGATTTAAAAATCAGGGTCATGTCGGTCTAGGCCTCAAGTCGTGACAACGCCCGACGCCACGGCATCAGCGTCGAATTCATGATCAAACGCCGCCGCCATCAGCGCGTGGGTGTAGGCCGTCTCGGGATTTTCAAAAATTGTCTCCACCGGGCCTTCTTCCACAACGCGCCCATTGCGCATGACCAACACATAATCCGCCAGCGCGCGCACGACTTTCAAATCATGGCTGATGAACAGATACGCCAATTTATGTCGACGCTGAAGCTCCATCAACAGATCCACGATCTGCGCCTGAACCGACATATCCAACGCCGAAGTCGGTTCGTCCAGAACGATGAATTTCGGTTTCAGTACAATCGCGCGGGCGATGGCGATGCGTTGCCGTTGTCCGCCAGAAAACTCATGGGGGTATCGAAACCGGCTATCCGGATCGAGATCAACTTCCACCAGCGCCTCCACAACCAGCGCCTCGCGCTCACCCGCGGATAAACCCGGCTCGTGGATCTTCAACCCCTCGCCGACAATTTCACCGATAGACATCCGTGGCGACAGGGAGCCAAACGGATCCTGAAATACGACCTGCATTTCACGACGCAATCGCTGCATTTCAGCGGCGCCAAGCCCGACGATGGACCGTCCCTCAAATTCAATCTCGCCACCGGCGGGTTCCAGGCGCAGCAACGCCATGCCCAAGGTCGTTTTTCCCGACCCGGATTCGCCAACGACGCCGACGGTCTGCCCTTCGCGCACGCTCACCGAGATACCATCGACCGCTTTGATATGATCCACCGTGCGGCGCAGGAGGCCTCGCTTGATCGGAAACCACACTTTCACATCCGCGCCCTTCATCACCACGGGCGCGTTTTCCGGCGGCGCGATTTTGGATCCTTTGGGCTCCGCCGCCAACAGCCTGCGCGTATATTCATGTGACGGCGCGTCAAACACGCTATCCGTATCGCCCGCCTCCACGATCTCGCCATCACACATGACGCAAACCCGGCTGGCTATTTTTCGCACGATGCCCAGATCATGCGTGATGAACAGCATGGCCATGCCAAACTTCGCCTGCAGCTCCATCAATAATTTTAAAATTTGCGCCTGTATCGTCACGTCCAGCGCGGTCGTCGGTTCATCGGCGATCAGCAAATCGGGTTCATTCGCCAAGGCCATGGCGATCATCACCCGCTGGCGCTGACCGCCTGACAATTCATGAGGATAGGCGCTCAGGCGCTGCGCGGGATTTTGAATACCCACAAGCTCCAACAGCTCCAGCACGCGCATGCGCGCCGCCGTTGGACTCAGCCCCTTATGCACCAGTAGCGTTTCGGCGATCTGTTTTTCGATGTTGTGCAGCGGATTGAGCGACGTCATCGGTTCTTGAAAGATCATGGAGATCCGATTGCCGCGCACGGAATGAAGTACGGATTCAGGCGCGCCCACAACTTCGGTATCCTTGAAGCGAATGGAGCCGGACGGGTGGCTGGCCATCGGGTACGGCAGGAGCTGCAACACCGACAGAGCGGTGACCGATTTCCCAGACCCGGATTCGCCCACCAGCGCCACGGTCTCGCCCGCCGCGATATCCAGTGATATATGGCGAACAGCATCCACGCGTCCCTCCGGCGTCTCGAAACTGACGGACAGGTCCTTTATGGACAGTAAAATTTCGCTCATCTAGCCCTGCGCCTTTCTGGGATCGAACGCGTCGCGCACGGCCTCCCCGACGAATACCAACAAGGTCAACATAACGCTGATCGTGACGAACCCGGTAATGCCTAACCACGGCGCCTGCAAATTATCTTTACCCTGCTTCAATAATTCGCCCAGCGAGGGCGACCCTGGCGGCAACCCGAAACCAAGAAAATCGAGCGACGTCAACGTTATCAGCGCCCCGGACGTGATAAACGGCAAAAAGGTAAGCGTCGCGACCATGGCGTTGGGCA
>JAESSL010000296.1 GCA_016764135.1 Alphaproteobacteria bacterium | reverse complement strand
TATAGCCAACGCGAATATCGAGCGCGCCAACGCAGTATTTCCCTCGACAACAGCCAAAGCGCGCTCCAGAGAGACGACCGCCTCGGCGAAGCGCCGCTGTCGGACCTGTACGTTGCCGAGTTGCGCAAGTATCCGAGCCAACGTTCGGCTGCCCTTGCGTTCGCCGTCATCAAACGCAGGCAAAGCCGTCATGAACGCCGCCTCGGCTTTCTTTAATCGTCCCCCTTTTCGGTACAAACCGCCAAGCTCTCCGTGAAGACCCGTTTGCCCCAGAGAGATCGCTTTAAGATAGCTTTTTTCCGCCTTGAATGGGTTGGCGCGCGTACCGATGCCGCGATGCTGCATCCGAGCGAGGGCGACTAAGGCAGGGGCATGGTTCGCCCGAGCCGCACGACGAATCCATCGATACGCCGCCTTTGGTTCGTGCGGAATGGCCTTGCTCGTCAGTAACAACAGACCAAGCACATGGGCGGCGCGGATATTGCCCGAATTAGCGAGTCCCTCCAGGAGCACGCGTCCACGCCCTGTATGACGCGCCGCCGCACTCACGTCGGGTTTTGGCCCCGAGGGCGCCATCTGCCCCAGAGAAAGCCATGCCTGCGCATACGCCTTCGCACCCGCCCGTTTAAAGGCCGCGCGGGCGCCCTTGTCGTCGCCAGCGCGTAACATCGCGCGGCCATGCTGATACACAAACCGGGGCGCATCCGGATAATTCGCCCGGGCGGTCAAACAAGCGGCGATGGCGCGTGGCGCATTTATAGAATTATACGGTATTCCCGGACCCACCGATTGCGCATCCAGGGGATGGGCCGCCAGACGATCGCAGTCCTGAACCAATGGCGGCGCCGCAGCGCCGACAGCGCCATCCGAAATCGCCAGGACGGCGACCACTGTCATGGCGGTCGAAATAAATACGAATTTTTGGCGACAACGTAAGATCATTTGACGGATACGTTTTCGCGGCTGCAGTGCTGCACTAGCGGCGTCCCTGGTTAACGAAAATTTCCGTCCACACTGTGAACTTGTTCCCCTCAAACGCGCGCTCGCCCCATATCGAAAATTACGCACGCTTCTTTTAATATGAAACGTTTTTTTTCAATACGAGGCGACGCAAATCGGTTGCTCCCGATTAAGAGCTCATATCATCCCTATTGGTTTTCTATTTACCAGCGGCGCGTTTAACGGCTCTGCGCTTGTCGCCGACAGCCGCCAGGGCGTCCCGGTTGGAATCGCTCACCCGCATGTATCGCTCACGCCAGAAATCGTCATCCTCTGAATCCCAGATTTCCGGTCGTTGTATGGTGGTTCGCGACGACCATGCGTTTTCGAGCAAATCGAGCGCGCCGCCAATGATGTCCTGCTGCATGCTCACGTCCCAAGGCTTGCCGCATGGATTGCCAAGCGGAAAGTCAACGAACAGTAATCGCGCCACGCCGCATTCTTCAATGATGTCTCGTCCGGACCCGATGATAACCGTCGGGATTCCAGCCGCTTCAAGATGTCGTGCAACCAGACTCACGGTCTGATGGCAAACGGGTCACAGTGGAATCAGGATTGCGACATCAACGCCATCGTCTCGCATCCATCGTTCGATTTGCGGCGCGTCCTGTTCTGTGGTCAGGCGTTTGCTGAAATCGGTTGGCGCGCCATAAAACCGCTCGCTCAAGGATTCAATCCGCCCTTTTTCAACCCATTCGCCCAACCGCTCCAGAGGCAGATAGGTTTCCGGATCATCGGTATGGGTCGCGTCCTTGTCCCAGGACTTGTCCGTGTGCAGCCCTTTGTAATTAGCGTTTTCCGTGGCGTATAACTTGGTTTCTCGCGGTGCGCCCCGAGGCGACAAATCCGCCGTCGTCACGACCCCGACACGGCATTGCGAAAGCGGCTTCGTCAACGCCTGAAACGGCGCCTCATCGTGATGGGCCCACGCATACGGTCGCTCATAACCATGCGCACCGTAATACTCGCGACTTTTGTCAATATAGCTGACAAAACTGCGATGTGTTTTTGATTCGGACAACAAACAATCTCCTCAACGGTCAAGGTGGGGGGCGTGTGCTTTATCGCGCCCCCCTTACGCCTGCCTTCATAAATAAATTTTTCGATCCTGTCGATTGCGCCCGTTCAGGGAAAAACAGGAAGCGGGTCGATATTCGCCGCCAAATTCGACGATCCCTTCCCCAAGGCTCGACGAACCCCCGCGATGTCACTACGCTAAAGCCTCTGCAGAGCCGCTTTTTAATCTCGAAGGGCAGCGCCACCAACCGTATTCTCCGCCTGGCGAGGAAGACCTCATGACCGAGACAATCTCTGATCTTGAAATGTTACAGATGCCCGACGGCGCCACCGACGGACCCGCTGCATGGCGTAGCGCAGACATGGAAGCCGATACGGGTTGGCGCTATGTTTTAAGCGACGCGGACATTCGCGAACTCGACGAGGCCTTGCAATCCACCGTGACGCAAGGGCTGGAGATCATCCAGATCAACAGTGCGAATTTCCCCCTGCCGACGCTCAGCAAACGCTTGCGCCAAATGAGAGGCGACGTGCTGAACGGTCGAGGTTTTATGCAAATTCGCGGCGTTCCCGTCGAGAGATATTCGATTGAGGAATCGGCGCGCGTCTTTTTTGGAATTGGCGCCCATATGGGCTCCCTGCGCTCACAAAATGCGGACGGCCATGTTCTGGGCCATGTTTGCGATCTCAGTCACGATTACAAGACGAATGCGAACCTGCGGGGCTATCGCGCCGGCGGCCCCCTGAAGTTCCACACAGATTCCGTCGACATCGTCGGGTTATTATGCCTCCGCGCCGCAAAAGAAGGCGGCGCCAGCAAAATCGTCTCGGCGTCGACCATACACAATGAAATGCTCAAACAGCGCCCGGATCTGGTTAAGGAGTTATACCGCCCCATCCATCGCGATCGACGCGGAGAAGTCCCGGAAGGAAAAGACCCGTGGTGGATCATGCCCATTTTCCAATGGTACGAAGGTCGCATGAACAGCCATTTTTCGGACGTCTATATCCGGTCCGTTGAACGGTTTCCCGAGGCGCCGCGTTTTACCGACGCTCAATTCGAGACCTTTGATTTAATCCAGAAAATCGCGGAAGACCCCACCAACCATCTTTCGATGGAGTTCAGGGAAGGCGACATTCAACTCGTTAATAATCACGAAATTCTGCATGGTCGGTCAGATTATCAGGATTGGGACGATCCGGCGCGTCAACGCTATTTACTGCGATTGTGGATCTGCCCTCCAAACGGAAGAGCGCTGCCCCCCGCCTACGCGGAACGGTACGGTAACATCGACATCGGTGATCGAGGCGGCATCGTTTGCCCGGAAACCGAATTCAAAGCGCCGTTGACGCCAATTTAGCGAGCGAGGCGTGACGTCGGAAACGGCCTCGACCAAAAACACAGCATCGGGGTTGGGAGCAAACTTTCGTCAGCTTTGACCGAGACCCCACGCGACGCCGTTTTCCAACAACCGAACGAATTCGTCGCTTTCCCAGACGCTGTATAATTCCGGCGGCATCAGGCCCGTCGGGTCAATGCTCACATCCACCGCCGACTGGCGGCCTATGCGGCCCGTATGGCAGTGACCGAGCCCGATATACACAACTTCACCTTGCCCAACATCGCGCGCGTAGCCAAGCACGCGGGTTTTCCCGTCCGACTGCACCGATGTGTCCTCATCAAAGACGAAGCCAAAGCCCGGCGGTGATGGATCTTTTTCCAGTTCGGTGGTCAGTAAAATACGACTCGCGCTCGGGTCCAGCAATTCAATGAGATAGAGCTCATCCTGCACGGTGAAGCTGTCTGGCAATCCGCGTGTGACCGGATGATCGTTGGTGACATTTACGTTGAACGCAGAGATCGGCGGATGGTTGAGAAAGAAACATCCCAGCGTGTCGTGATGCGCGTCCTTGACCATCATCTTGACGGGGCGACCGTTGCGCTCTGTCTTCGTCGCCTTGCCGCCTGACGTGCCGTGCAGCGCGAGCCAGCGCCCACCCGCTTCAAGCCAGCTCTGCAAGGCGTCATTCCCCGCCCCGACGGGATAAGGACCCGCGACATAGGTGATCAACAAATCAGCTTCTGGCAACCAACGCTCAATATCGAGGAAGTCGTTGGCGATGGTGACCGAGAGATTGTCTCCGTTCTCAAGCTTTTCCAACTTCTGAAGAAGCTGCCGCCGGGCGAAATTCATGTCGTGTCTCGCGGGTGCGCCAGCCGGGAATCCCCCAACAACGAGATGGACGCGTTTGGTCAAAGTCACAACAGTTCCTCCACTTTTATGGGGGGTGTCAACAAGCTCCTGGAAGAGTAACCCTCGACATAGACTTATTTGCTCGTCGGCATCGCGAAATCCGCGCCGCTTGCGATACTTTCCGGCCAACGCTGCATGATGCTTTTCTGTTTCGTATAGAAGCGTACGCCTTCTTCACCATAAGTGTGCATGTCGCCAAACAGGCTCCGTTTCCATCCGCCAAAACCATGCCAGGCCATCGGTACCGGTATCGGCACATTGATCCCGACCATGCCGACTTGCACGCGACGCCCAAATTCATGCGCGGCGTTTCCGTCGCGTGTGAAGATCGAAACGCCATTTCCAAACTCATTGGCGTTAATCAGCTCCAACCCTTCGGCGAAATCCTTGACGCGAACGCATGACAGGAC
>JAESSL010000295.1 GCA_016764135.1 Alphaproteobacteria bacterium | reverse complement strand
GCTGTGCAAAAATTCCAGATGGCGTGGAAGACGCCCCTGCGGTGACGGTGCTGCACAATTATTTGACCGCTTATTACGCCTTGATCGAGCGTACGACGCTGAAGCCTGATGAAACTATTTTTATTACCGGCGCGGCGGGCGGCGTGGGATTGGCGACTGTCGACGTTGCGCGCCTGTTGGGCGCGCGGATCATTGCGGGCGTGGGCTCAGACGACAAAGCCAATATTGTGCGGAAGTATGGCGCGGCGGAGGTGATAAATTATCGACGCGAAGATCTCCGCGCGCGGATCAAGGCGTTGACCAATGGCGCTGGCGTCGATGTGTGTTTCGATAATGTCGGCGGCGAGGTGTTTGAGAAAATGTCCCGTCTGATGAACTGGAACGGGCGGTTGATGCCAGTCGGATTCGCCAGCGGTGATATTCCATCTGTGCCGATGAACCTGCCTTTGGTGAAAAACTATTCAATCGTCGGATTGTTCAGCGGCGCCTGGTGCGAAAAGTTTCCTGAAGCGTCCTTCAAAGCCAACGAGACGATCATGCAATGGTTGGCCGATGGCGACATTAATCCGCATGTTGAAAAACTGTTACCGCTGAGTGAGGCGAAACAAGCCATGCAATTAATCGCCGACCGGGCCGTGCAGGGCCGCGTTGTATTGCAGGTCTCCTGACCGCAGGCTAACGGTTCGTCGCGCTCGGTTCAAAACCACTGGCTCGGTCATCTTGTCCTGTCGCCGCCAATTCGCTGGCTGGATCTCCAGAGATCCGGGTCGCCTGCATGATGCGGGGCTGGTTGAAATCATAGGGTCGCGCCCGATGCATAATACAACGATTATCCCAGATCATCAGGTCGCCGGGAGTCCATTTGTGTTGGTAAATACGCGGCGCCTGACACGTGAATTCCAGCAATTCCTCCAGCAAGGCTTCCGCTTCAGCATCGTCGAGCCCCGGAATGCGATAGGCGTGTCGCCCCGCGTATAACGTCTTTCGACCCGTGACGGGATGCGTTTTTACCAGCGGGCGAAGCGGCGCGCCTTTGTTGTGATACCCGTAGCTTGTCCCGGATTGGACAATATGGCCGAGCCGCGCCTGACTTTGGTAGAGCGAGTGATAGGCGGATAAACCGGCGATACGCGTTTTCGTCGCCTCATCAAGCGCATCATATCCGGCGCGCATATCCGGAAGCTCTGTCTCCCCGCCTTCCGGCGGTACCGTGATCGCGCTCAACACGCCTGCTTTTGCGGCCAGCGGCATATACGTGCTGTCGATATGCCATCCTTCATTGCCGCGTAAACTCTTGAATCGGGATTCGTCCGGTTTGAGAACGGAGCCATCCGGGTTTTGATTACTGATGGGGACGGCCTTGGCGTTGGGATCGTCGCGCAGGAGTTCAATGTCGCCAAACCGGCTGGAGAATTCGACTTGCGCCTCCTGGCTTAAATGCTGATCCGGAAATACGAGCGCTGCGTATGTATGGAAAGCGTCTTCGACAATTTTCCATGTCGCGTCATCCAGATTGGCGAGATCAATATTGGCGACTGTCGCGCCAAAGGTGGCGTCGATGGGCGTGATCGTCGGTTTCATGGCGCGCTCCAGTGGTTCAGGTTGGGTAATGGCGACGCCGTCCCCCTATGGAATCGTCATGTCCCTGTTATTAGTATGGACAAATATGGCGCGTGGAATCAAGCCGTCGGGCGAAATCAAGCCTGGGACGCACTGGCCAAAACCATGCTGGCCGCTTTTTCACCGATCATGATCGAGGGCGCATTTGTGTTTCCGGATGTCAGTGTTGGCATAATCGAGGCGTCGGCCACGCGCAGACCTTCAATCCCGTGAACCTTGAGCTGATCGTCAACGACGGCCAGCGGGTCCGGGCCCATCTTGCAGGTGCCGACCGGATGATAGGTCGTTTCCGCGACTTCCTTGATCCAGGCCAGGATCTCGTCGTCCGTTGTTAAGGATTCGCCCGGCAATAATTCTTTCGTGCCCAAGGCGGCCATCGCCGGCGCCGTCATCAGGTCGCGCACGATGCGCACCGCGCGAACGGTGATGTCGGCGTCGGTTGAGGATGACAGGAAATTAAAATTAATCGTCGGCGGCGCCTTGGGGTCGGCGGACGAAATATGGATATGACCGGTGCTGTCCGGGCGCATCGCGTGCGCGTAGCAGGTGACGCCCGGCGTTTTGGACAGCTTGTAACCGGGTTCGTACAACATCGGCACCCAACCCAACAGGACGTCTGGTGCTTCCAGTCCTTCGCGAGACCTTACAAAGGCGCGGATGGGGGCGGCGGGAATGCCCATCATGCCTTTGTGAAAAAAGAAATATTTCATCGCCTGCATCACGAGTTTGGCGCCGCGCGCCTTATCGTTATAGGTCACTCCAGGCGCGGTGATGGTCCAACGGGTCCGGGGGGCGTAATGGTCGCGAAGGTTCTCGCCAACGCCTGCCAGCGCGTGTTGCACGTCGACGCCAAGGCCTTGTAGCCGTTCGGGTTGTCCAATACCGGAGAGTTCGAGCAATTGGGGGGAGTTGATGGTGCCCGCGCTTACGATTACTTCGCGATTTACGCGCGCCTCTAATGTTGCGCCTCTGACGGAATAACGCACGCCAACGCAGCGTTTGCCGTCCAGCACCAGCGCTTCCGTCAACGCGTCCGTGACGATATTCAGATTTCTACGACCCCGAATAGGCTCCAGAAAGCATTGTGCGGTGCTCATGCGACGGCCATTGGAAATGGTCGCCTGACTCATGGAAATGCCTTCCTGGGTCGCGCCGTTATAGTCCGGGTTATGGGGGATGTTCACCTGTCCGGCGGCCTCGAACAGCGCTTCGTAAAGCGGGCCGGTTTCGTCGGGGTCGGTGACGCGCAGCGGACCGTTGCGACCGCGAAATTCATCCTCGCCCCCATCGTAGCTTTCGATGCTTTTGAAATGGGGAAGGACGCTTTCATAGCTCCATCCCTTGTTGCCCATTTGCGCCCAGGTGTCGAAATCCTGTGATTGCCCGCGCACAAACACCAACCCATTGATCGAGCTGGATCCGCCCAGCAGCTTTCCGCGGGGGACCGGGATGCTGCGGCCGTTTGTGTTGGCTTCGGGTTCGGCGGAATAAAGCCAGTTGGCTTTGGGGTTTTCGATCAGCTTGGCGAATCCGATGGGAATGCTCGTCCAGGGGTTGCTGGCGGGGCCGGCCTCCAGCAATAAAACCTTATGGCGAGGATTCGCGGACAGGCGGTTTGCGACGACCGATCCGGCAGATCCTGCGCCGACCACAATGTAGTCGTAGGTATCAATATCTGAAGTCTCGAAATCCGCCTGGCTCATCTGTCCCTCCGCTTGGCTGTTGTCCAGACCTTACGGCACGACCTCGGGAATGCCCAGCATCGGTTACAGTCCAAGCTGCGCCTTGGCGATGATATTGTGTTGGATTTCGTTGGAGCCGGAATAGATCGACAGTTTTCGAAAGTGTAAATAGGCGGGCATGCAGCCATTGGCGTATTCGGCCCCAATCGCAGGCTCGTTCCAGCCGTTCTTCAACGCGGAGAGAATATATGGATTGCCGTAGTATCCAATTGCTTTGACCTTCAGTTCCGTCAGGCGTTGATGAATTTCGGTGTTCCGGATTTTAAAGATATTCGCCTCGACGCCCAACGCCTTGCCGCCCAATTCGCCATTTTTGGAAATTTTTTCGATGGCGCGCAGGTTGTGCGTTTCCAGCGTGCGCAGGGCGATCTCAATCTCGGCGATGGCGCGCGCGAACGTCGGATCTTCCAGCAAGGGGCGTCCGCCGCATACTTCATCCTTGGCGGCGAT
>JAESSL010000294.1 GCA_016764135.1 Alphaproteobacteria bacterium | reverse complement strand
GGACAAGCGGACAAGCGGACAAGCGGACAAGCGGACAAGCGGACAAGCGGACAAGGAGGCAATACACACGAAGTTGAGAATGTATCCGGTTTAAAACAGAAGATGATTTGTCTATATCTCCGGCCACAATAGATTCCGCAACAGGATCCATTGCATCCCGTTGGCGCCCTGTCGGCCCCCTGTCGGGCAGAATCCAACGGGAACGGACAGATCAGGTTTACGACCGGAGAGGAACGCCACCCGATGGATCGAGAGGTCATCAAAGACATTGCCGAGTCAGGCGGGTGGCGCCGACGCTTGCTCAACCGGTTGCGACACGCCTTTCAGGAAGAGGAACGCCAAGGCCTTTTACTTGCGATCAAGGTAAGGTCCATATCAATGGTGGTCATACTCATTTGGTACATTTCCGATGAGCCTTCCGCCACCTTGGCCGTTTTCTTTGGCGTCAGTTTCATTTTGATGTTTCTGATCCTGGGGTTGTTCCAACACTTTCTTCTGACGACCAGAAATCACCCCGCCTGGGTTCCCTATATTTTTATTCTCGCGGATTGTTTGTTGCTCTCTACACAACTCGTGACGCCAAACCCGTTCGAGACTGAAACCGTCTTCAGCAACGCCCTTTCCCTGCGGGGCAGTTCGTTTGTCTGGTATTTTCTGTTTTTAATGCAAGCCACGTTCAGCCTTCGGCCGCGTCTCGTCTTATGGTGCGGTTTTTCCATCATCGCAACGCGGTTCGGATCCATGATGTGGGTGCTTTCCAGTCCGGAAATTTTCTATCAAATAGACATCCCGACGCCGACGCCGGAAAACCTGATGAAGCTCTATTTTGATCAGAATTTCGTATCGATCGAGGACCGAATCCAAGAGTTTATCGCCGTAAGTCTTGTCGCCATTGGTTTGGCGGTCGTGACGTCCCGCACCCTGCGCTTCGTTGAGAACAGAGCGGAAGCGGAGCGATCCCGATCCAATCTGGCGCGTTATTTTTCACCCAATATGGTCGACGAGATTTCTCTGGCCGGAGGATTGGACAGGACGCCGAGAGAGCAGGACATCGCGATCCTGTTTACCGACATCATCGGGTTCACCACCTATTGTGAGACCGAGCCTGCGGAAAACATCGTCACCCTCCTGCGCGAGTATCATAACCTGCTGTCCGGCAGCGTGTTTCGGTATAACGGCACGCTGGACAAGTATATGGGCGACGGCTTGATGGCGACATTCGGAACGCCCCGGACGGGCCCCCACGACGCCACGGACGCCTTGCGATGCGCTCTGGAGCTTGTTGAAAATCTGCACGAATGGACACAGCAAAGAGCCCGGCAGAGTGAGGCGCCCCTGTCCGTCGGCATCGGGTTGCATTACGGCGCCGCTGTGATGGGGGATATCGGGAATGAACGCCATGTCGAATTCGCCGTCATCGGCGATAGCGTGAATGTCGCCAGCCGCATCGAGCATCTAACGCGCGAACTTGACGCCCCGTTAACGGTCAGCCAGGATTTGATAAACGCAATCAAGCGGGAAGACGCGGGCGGCGGCGCCCTTATCCGGCGGCTCGTCGATACCGGTCCCCAGAATATTCGGGGCCGAAAGAAAAAAATCGGCGTCTGGGTGGCGCCGAGGCCTGCAACAACGCCCGAATAACACTGGTTTAACGCCGGTTTGACGCTAATTTATTTCGGCGCTAGGGCAAGGTCATCGGATTGTCGCCAAGCAGCGTTTCCAGCACTTGGCGACTGGCGGCGTCCACGCCTGAAAAGTCATTGTCCCATTGGTCTGGCACATCGTCGGGCATAACGCCCGGCGCCGCGACGGCATTTTCAATATCCGACAACCGCTCGGTGATGCGCCGTTGCAACAGCCCTTCGACCAAATTCAAATGCTCAATGTGAAAATACGAATCGCACAAAGCGTACCAGAACCGGACGCGACCTGTATCCGCCGCCGCCACGGGCGCGATCGCGCCCAGATTTCCGTAGGCGGCCATCCGGGCCACGGCGTCGCCCGTAAACACAATTGCGCCAGTCTCATCGCGTAGCGGCGCACTGAGCGCCATCATCGCCGACAAATGCTGATCGAAGCGCGCGAGCAAGGACACCGATTGTCCCGCATAGGCGATCAATCGACCGCCCGCATAGGTTTTGACCCGCAGATACACCCCCGCCTCGCAAAGGTTTTCAAAAATCAGCGGATCATCGGGAAAATGACCCGGTCCAATCGGGCCTTCCCACGTCAAGGCGACACTCATAGGGGCTCCCTGCTTTTGCGCATAAAATAGCACGCCACCCTATGCGGCGCGGCGGCGGAACTCAATCGGGCGCGGCCCAACCTCTGTCAAATCGCCGCCGTCGCGGATATATTGCGCCGAACTCGACGATCCCGTTTTACACACAAGGGCTAGGCCCATGGCCGCGCGGCGCATTCTCATCACATATTCGGAGATCTTCTACTCCATACAGGGCGAAGGCCGCTATTGCGGCGCGCCCACGGTGTGGCTGCGTCTGTTCGGGTGTAATCTTAATTGCGACGGGTTCATGCAGGACAATCTGGACGACCCGAGCAGCTGGGAACTGGATTACAAAGACGCGGATTTGTCCGACGTCGCCACGATGCAGGATCTACCGGTCTTTCGGCGTGGTTGCGACAGCTCCTATTCATGGTCTAAGCGGTTTCGACATCTGGCGCCGCAGGAAACCGCGACGGAGATTGCAGCCCGATTGCGGGATCTATTGCCCGGTCGCGTCTTTCGCCACCCTCGTTCCGGACAGGACGCGCATCTGGCCATCACCGGGGGCGAACCGATGATGCGCCAAGGCGCCATTGTGGCGGTGCTGGCGGCGTTACGAGAAAGCGGTGACGCCCCCCAATTCATCACTGTGGAGACTAACGGCACGCGCCCGTTGACCAAGGCGTTCACCGGCGAATTGACGCAGATGCTTGCATCCACCACCAAAGAATGGTTTTGGTCGGTTTCGCCGAAAATCCGAACCTCGGGCGAGGATTGGGACAAGACGATACGCCCGGACATCGTCGGCGCCTATGCTGCGGCGGCGGGAACCGGGCAGTTGAAATATGTCATCGATGGCGACCCGCGAACCTGGGATGAGGTCGAGCGCGCCACCGAATTATACCGGGCGGCGGGCGTGGGTTTTCCGGTTTCGGTCATGCCGGTCGGCGGTCGGGTGGAAGATCAACACCGCATCGCCGCCGAAAATGCCGAACAGGCCATCCAGCGCGGCTATAATCTGGCGCCGCGGGTCCATTGCTATTTGTTCGGCAACGCCTTAGGGACATGAAATCGCGCGTCACCGCGCAGGTAAGTTTGGAACGACCACATGACGACCCCGATTTTTGAAATTTCCCAGACCTTCACCTTCGACGCAGCGCACACGCTGCCGATCGAAGGCAATCGTCCGGAATATTTTCGCACCCATGGTCACTCGTTCACCTGCGAGGTTGCGATGCAGGGAACCCGCGTCGCCGCGAAGGGATGGGTCATTGATCTGGGCCTGATGAAAAGCGTCCTGCACGATGTTCGCGACGGGCTGGACCACCGCATGTTGAACGAGGTCGAGGGCCTGTCGACGCCGACGTTGGAGAACATCGCAGAATGGGTGGCGCAGACGACCCATTGTCTGTTGCGGGCGCATGTCTTCGAGAATGCATCGCTCAAGGTTCATCGGGTCACGGTCATGCGCACAACGATTGGCGAAACCTGCGTGTATCACCCGACCGATCTGGCTGACTTAGCGGCGTAGCCTCACCCGCTGGCGCGCTTTACGCCGCCAGTGGCGCGTGGAACGGCTGGGTTCCTTTTAAAACCAGACGGTGCATCAGGCGCGCATCATCGCGCCCAAACGCCTTGCGGCTATGCATCACGGAGCGATTATCCCACATGATCATATCGCCGACGCGCCAGTTCTGTTCCCACACGAATTTTTCCTGCGTCGCATGCGCCCAGATTTGATCCAGCAGATCGTCGCTTTCACGCACCGGCATGCCCATGATGTACCCATTGATGCGCCGTCCCAAATACAGCACGTCGCGTTCGGTATCCGGATGGGTCATGATCATGGGGTGGATGGGGCCAGGAATGCGGCGCACATCGTCTGTGCCGGGGTCTTTTAGTCCCGGTCGGATCGTGCCGTCGCTGCTATGCACTTTTTCATGTTTGAGGGTCTTGCCGTCAATCGCGCGACGCAATTCGGCGGGCAGCGTTTCCAGCGCAAGATACATATTACAAAACCGGGTCTCTCCGCCGCCATCCTGCGGCACCTGTAGCGCATGCAGCAGACTGCCCATGGGCGGTTCTTCCAGATAATTCATATCCGTGTGCCAATATGCGTCGCCATGCCCCAGCGACCCGGTCTTTTCGCCCTTTTCGCCGCGAATATTCGTGATGCGGCTCATTTCCGGCATGTCCGGATACCAGCCCTGCCCCGTCAACAGCGCTCTGGGCGACAATTCCAGTGGACCAAAGCCGCGACCAAACTCAATCTGTACGGGATCGTCAAAATCCTGACCACGGACGCGCAACACCAGATGCTCCAACCAGGCCGCGCGGATAATGTCGAAATCAGCCGCCGACATCGCGTTGATGTCGAAACCGCTCACATCGGCGCCCAGCGCGCCGCCCGATGGAATAACCTCAATCTTTGAATTCGTCATGCTCTCGCCCCTGCCCGTCTTTATTACCCACGCCCCAACACATCATCCGCGATCATCTCACGCAGCGTGTCTTCAAACGCGTTCAACGTCTTGTCGATATCCTCATCGGAATGGGCGATCGAGGTGACGCCGCTCATATGCGACATCAAATCAACGCCCCGTTTGCGCAATCCGCCGCGAATGCCGCGCACTACGGTGGGATCGACGCCGCGAATTTTCGCCGCGCCCAATCCGGCGACCGAGCCGTCCTCCGCACCCTCGCCCAGATAGATATGAAAGGTCGACGCCTCACCATAAACCGCGCCGGCGACCTGATGGTTCGCCATAATGTTCCGCAAGCCATCGCGTAGTTTGCCCGCCGCCGCATCGGCCTGACGGTTGGGCTCGCCCGTGCTGATTTTTGTCAGCGCCGCGACCGCGCAGGCCGCAACCAGCGCATTGCCATTGAAGGTGCCTTTATGGGTGACGCCGGGACGACGCCCCTCGAACTCAAACGCCGGATCCAGCAACGCCATAAATTCCGCTCGTCCGCCAACAGCGCCGCCGGGCATACCACCGGTGACGATCTTCGCCATTGTCGTCAGATCGGGGATGATTCCATCGCGCGCCTGTAACCCACCGGGGCTCCAGCGAAACCCGGTGATGACCTCGTCAAAGATCAACACCGCGCCATACTCATCCGCAAGGCGCCGCAGGGCGATCAAAAACCCTTCTGGCAAGGGAACGCTGCCATAATTGGCGCCGGAGACTTCGCAGATGATCGTACCGATTTCACCATCGCGCTTCAGCGCACTCTCCACCGCCTCGATTGTTGGCGCCGCCACCACGGTAGCGTCCACCGTTCCCGGCAAAATGCCCAGCGAGGATGGCTGGTCATAGGGCGCCTTCATGCCCAGATCGACGAACTCATGCCAACCGTGATAATGGCCCTCAAACCGCAAAATTTTATCTTTGCCGGAATAGGCGCGACCGATGCGAATGGCCAGCATGGTCGCCTCGGTCCCGGATCCAACAAACCGAACTCGTTCCGCCGAGGGCACCATCTTTTGAATCAGGCGGGACCATTCAATTTCCGTTGCATGACAATCAGCGAAAAATACGCCCTCAGTCGCCTGCTCGCTGATCGCCGCGACGATGTCCGGATGCGCATGGCCCAGCAACATCGATGCGCTGCCCATGGCGTAATCGATATATTTCGTTCCGTCTTCGTCCCATTTGTGGGCGCCTTTGGCCCGCGCTATGTATTTTGGAAAGGGCTCCGCATAGCGCGCCTCATGGGACACGCCACCCGCCATGCTGGACCGCGCCTGCTCGAACAGTCGTTCTGACGCCGATGAATCGCTCATATCCGCCCCCGTTCAGGATTCCCCTAATTTGCGGAACAAGTCGCCCCGCGCCCTGGCGCCCGCCAACATGAACGACATGTCCGCGCCGCCGAGGAAAAACCGCATGCCGCTTTCCGCGAAACCGGGCAGCAAGGCGTCGTCATAAACCCCGCCCAGCCCCGGCCACTTATC
>JAESSL010000293.1 GCA_016764135.1 Alphaproteobacteria bacterium | reverse complement strand
GGAGGCCAGCGCAGTCGCAACCGCCGCGTCAACAGCGTTTCCGCCCAGTCGCAGCAGATCAAGACCCGCCGAAATCGCCTCGGGCGTGCTGGCGGTGCCCGCCGCATTCATTCGCGCGCCATTCATCGACATATTCCTACAGGGCCGCTATTTCATGCCCGTAATGCTGGTTACCGTCGAGCGTGGGTCCCGCAGACCCCAGCGCCCCTGATCCACCGCCGTCAGGAATTCATGCAACGACGTATTGAACAGCGCCGGTTCTTCCAGATTGCAGGCGTGACCCGTCCGCGGATACAACACCAGCGCCGAACTCGCGATTGTGCGTTTCATCAACAGGCCCGGATCGAGACAGGGCTCGTCCTCGTCACCCGTGACGATCAGGGTCGGCACGGTCAATTTCGCCATGTCGTCGACAAGGTCGTAGAGCGACGGACGCTCCGCCTGAACCCCGCGCATGGTCAATTCCGATCCCTTGGCCGAATGGGAGGCCAACCGCGACGCAAAGGCTTCCCAGCCGCGCGGGTCCTTGTTCTGAAATTGTACGCGAGTCGGGCCGATAGCGTAACGTTTGGCCGTTTCCGCCATGCCCAATTCCGCAAAGGATCCTGCCGTCGCCAGCGCTTCTTCGCGAAACTGCGCCTTCTTGCCGGGCTCCGCGCCATAGCCGCATCCGCCAACCAACAGAGACAACGCCCGGTCAGGATGGTTCAGTCCAAAATGGAGCGCACAGAACCCACCCATCGACAGGCCGACGATATGCGCCTTTTCAATACCCAGATGATCAAGCACGGCGATGGCATCGGCAACCGCGCGCATTTGCGAATAGGCGCCGGGATCTTCAGGAACGTCAGAGGGCGGAAAGCCGCGGGCGTTATAAGCGATGCACCGAAACCACCGGCCAAAATACGCCATTTGCGGCTCCCAGCCCCGCAGGTCATCCGCAAATTCGTGGATGAACAGGATAGGCGTCCCTGATCCGCATTCCTCAAAATACAGCTTTACGCCATCATCGGCGGTTGCGTGCCCCATATACCTTATTCCCTGTAACGGTTCCTGTGGAAACCCTGAAATACCGTCCGGTCAGCCGGAGACGGAAGGACGCGCGGCGACGCCATCATACCAACGCTGCAGGTTCTTCTGATCTTCGCCGATGCGGATCTTTGGAATACGGGCCAATGTAAACCCGGTATGCGCCGTAATGTCGGCGACGGTGAAGCGGTCGCCCGCGATAAATTCCCGATCTGCGAGTTCAGAATTGAGCCATTCCATGCGCTCCAACAAGGTCGCCCGACAAATCTCGCCATATTCCGGCGCCTGCGGAATTTTGTCCGCCCAATAAGGATGCGTATGACGAAAACAACCGGAGACCATGCCCAGTACTTCAGATTCCATCCGCCGATTCCACATTTCGACGTCCGCCTTATCGCGCGCATCAACGCCAAACAACGGCGGCTCTGGTTGGATTTCCTCGAAATACCGGCAAATCGCAATAGATTCGGCCAAATAACTGCCATCATCCATCTCCAACACCGGCACCCGACCCATCGGGTTTTTGGCGACGAAATCAGGCGCCAGATTTTCTGATTTCCCCAGATCGAGCTCAACCGTGGGAATATCGATGCCTTTTTCTGCGAGAAAAATGGTAACGCGCCGGGGATTCGGCGCCACAGCGGTGGTGTACAGTTTCATCGTCGAGATACTCCAATCAATATCGCGCGCCGCCAAGGCCCTGGAAGAGAGGGCGTCGCAAAAGCACGGGACAAAATTATTTTCAACACGCCTGTATGCTACGGAAAGTCGCGAGAGCGCGCCAGCGGGAATGTCCCCGACAGTTTACCGCCCAAGGCGTTCAATGCGCCGTGGAATTGGCGATATGTCGTGGATTTGAAGCCTTTGGATAGGCTATACTAGACGCTGGAAACACACGAAGGAGCCCACCATGGCCCATACCGCCTCAACCGCCAGATCAGCGCGCGCGCGCCTGCGACGCATCGCCTTGCTGGGCGTCGGTTTATTTATGTTGAGCGGAGGGACGACGGCCCTCGCCGGGTCCACCATTACGTTGGGCGAATGGCGCACAGAGCCGGGGAAATCCCTTGTGTGCGGCAATGCGCAGGAACAATTGATTACCAAAATCGCCGACAGCGCAAACAAGTTCTACGCCGGCGGCGCCAAAGCCGACAGCCCGGAATATGAGGTTTATTGGAGCACCTTGCAGTCGGCGCTAAAAGGCGAGCGGTGCTTCGTTACGGACAAGATGACCCATCAGCCGTTTTTACTGGTCTATGATGGACCGGAATCACTGGCGGCGACCGGAAAACGCTTCAAGGTCATCAGCACAAGCATAAAAACCGCCGAGTCCGCATTTCCAGGATTTACGATGACAACGCTTGTCGTCAATCCCGTATCAGAAAAAAGCGAGCCCGCCGTCAAAAAATAGCCCAAATATAATGGGTCTCAATTTTGACGGACTTTAAGAAGACTCCCTGATTAAGTCAGGAATTACTGTCTTCGGCTTCGTTGTCCTTGCTGTCCTTGCTGTCCTTGCTGTCCTCATTTGAGACAGACTTCATCAACGACAGGAACAGGCGCCGCGTATCATCAGAATCGATATTCATGAAGTTCCGCACCAACTCCAATGTTTCTCGCTTCGTACCGAACTCGACCTCGGGACCCTTACCGGCGATCGCGTCGGTAAAGAACCATTGTACGGGCGCGTTGAGTTCTTGAGAAATCGCCCATAACTTACTAGCCGAAATACGATTCATACCGCTTTCGTATTTCTGCAACTGCTGAAACGTCAGTCCAATCCGGTTCGCCAATACGGTCTGGCTCAGGCCGCACATAACGCGTCGCATTCGCACGCGCTGTCCGACAAGAACATCAACCGGATGAGCTCCGAATTCTTGCACCGTCCTTCTCTTAGGTCTCGCCATAACATTCCACACTTGTTGTATTTCGATCTAACTTTATTATCAGTCTATATAGGTACTAAGTTAAGAAGTCATGAATAAAGTAGAGCACATATAGGGCCGGATTTTAAGTATATTTATAGTCATGTCCCGCTGCATTAATTTTTATATTTATATTTATATATAGACAGATTCATTTCCTGTTTAAATACTATCACAAGTAGAGGTTTTCTATTTAGAATATACAACTTTTGCAGCCCGCCACCTTTAAAAGTAAAAGATACCTTGATGCTACCAATTGTCGCGGTACTTTAAGTTCCATGTATCCCATCCTAGCGACAACACTTGATTCCATCGGCAATCTGACGCGACAGGTGACCGCGTATAAACTGTCGGTTTTCCCTGAAATCGAACCGCTTCATGGCGGCTTGTCGGTTCTGTTTAATTTATGGACTGTTTTGCGCCGCGACGCCGACATGCCCGACGCTCCGGAATTCTCGTCTCATCGTCTGGCGATTATGGCGCCGGGACTGAAGGTGACCCTTATCGACGTCTCCGACCCTAATCCCTGGCGCTTCAAAATCATCACCGAACACGGGCTTGTTGGAACCAGAGACAATAAACTTGTACCGGGTCAGTACCTTGTGGATATCGCCTGCAACCTTCGGTCCCGCGCCTTGATGCGAGATTGCATGAATGTTCGCGAGACGCGGCGACCTTCCTATCAAGAAGTCTCAACAAAAATTCAGGGCGTCCAACGACGCTTCATGCAATTGACCCTACCCTTAAAAATCGATGAAACCACGACAACTATCGTCATAGGAACTCGAAAGATATGACACGGCGCATGCCTCTTGAGGTCTCATTTGAAACGTATGGAGAGCATTGAACCGCCGTGAGATGTATGCGCTCGACGATTTTTTTGACATGGAAGGTCCGTCACAACTTTCCTGGTCTCTATGGAAATCCTGGCAGGAAGAGAGCCGCCAGAAACAAATTCTGGATGCAGACGCTTTTCTCACCAAACACTTTTACCCACTTGGCATGAAAGGCAACACGCTGGTCATCGATGTCTCGGACCCTGACCCAAAAAACTTCATCATCGAATTCATTTATGAAACCTACGCACAAAAAACGGGAATTAAATTGATCGGGAATCGCGTTGGCGATTTTCCCTGCCCCCTCCACGCGCGCTCCCTGATGTCGGAATATTTAACCGTGCGTGAAACGGGCCAACCCCTCTGCCATGAAATCGATCAAACGATGCTGGATTTGTCGCGGAATTATAGACGCATTCTTTTACCCCTTCGGGGGCAGGATAAAAAAATCAGCAAGGTGTTGGTGGTGAGCCGTCTGATGCGACCTGTCGAAAAGTTACCGGCTCCGGCGCCTATACCCACGCCAGCGAACCTGGCGCCGCGCCCATCCGCGACGATTTAGCACAGACTTAACCATACAATATTTATGGTTATAGGGCCTGCTTTGTGTTCTGCTTAGATATCAATCGGAATCTCTTTCGATCCAAATCTATGGAGATGTTCATGAATCTCGCCCTCACATCGGTTTCGGCCGCGTTATTTTTCGTATTTTCAATGATCGCTGGCGTCACTCCATCAAACGCCCTCGAAAAAGGGGACTGGTTGCTCCGGGTCCGCGCAATCTCAATTTCGCCAACCGATGAAAGCGGCGGCATCTCTCCGGATTTGCTGACGGCCGGGCTGGACCCGCAATCGGCGATCGTGCCGGAGCTGGACATTACTTATATGCTCACCGACACGATTGGACTGGAACTCATCGCGGCGACCTCCGTCCATCAGTTTGAAGGAACCGGCGCTATCGCAGGGCTGGGCGATGTGGCGGAAGCCTGGTTGTTGCCGCCGACATTGCTCGCGCAATACCACTTTCGGACCAATTCCAAATTTCGTCCTTATATTGGCGCCGGGATAAATTACACCATCAGCTATCTGGAAAACGCGCACCAGTCCCTGGAAGCCGTCCTCGGCCCAACAACCGTAAAGGCCGATAACTCCTTTGGTTGGGCGCTTCAGGCAGGCATGGATTACGATATATCCGACAAATGGTTCATGAATATCGATGTAAAATACATCGACCTTGGCGTTGATATTCAGCTGAACTCGCGCGGCGTGATCCGGAACGTCGCAGTCGACATCAACCCGGTCGTGTTTGGAATCGGGTTCGGGTACCGCTTTTAACCGATCCTAAAGAAGGCCCAGCCCCGCATCCACATGAAGCACCTGCCCTGTGATGCGGGCCGCGCCCCGGCTTAACAGGAACTGAACCGCCGCCGCAACGTCGTCCGGCGCCACCAGCGTCTTCATCGGCGCCAGTTCCGCCGCCAACCGCCAGCCATCCCCTGTCACGCCCTGATGCGCGCCTGGATCCTTGCGCGTATATCCCGGCGCAACGCAATTCACCGTAACGCCGTCTGGCGCCAGTTGATACGCCAGCGCCTTGGCCAGCGCCTCCAACCCGCCCTTCGCCGCCGCCGTCGTCGGAAAAACCACATCATTGGCGCCAAAGGTATGCGCAACGAAAGAACTGATAGCCACGACCCGGCCCCACTCACTGGTTTTTAAATGCGGCAGGGCCGTATCGGCCAGCTCCAGAAACGCCAGCGTGATCGCCGCATGGGCGCTCGCAAAATCTGCAAGGCTGAACTCGCCAACCCGGCGTTTATCCGCAAATCCCGCATTACTGACGATTTGATCGATCCGCCCAAACGCGGATAGCGCCGATTGCGCCACGATCGTCCCGGCGCCGGATTCCGTCAAATCGACAAAAATCGTCGAGACCTCGCTTCCCGCCGCCCGCGCCGCCGTAGCAACCGCGTTTAACCCTTCCTCATTACGCCGCGTATGAAGCGTCAACGCCGTCCCGGGACCCGCAACAGACCGGGCGATGGC
>JAESSL010000292.1 GCA_016764135.1 Alphaproteobacteria bacterium | reverse complement strand
GTCCGCAGGATCGCGTGGCGCTGTCAAACGCCGCGTCTTCGGTCAAGGACATCATGGCCAAGGAAGGCAGCGGGACCGCGACGCAGGTCGAGGGTTCCGATTACAAGCTGGAGCCGGGCGCGGTTGTGCTGGCGGCGATTACGAGCTGCACGAATACGTCCAACCCCGCCGTGCTGGTCGCGGCCGGACTGGTGGCCAAGAGAGCCCACGAAAAAGGCATGAAGGTCAAACCCTGGGTGAAGACGTCGTTTGCGCCGGGCAGTCAGGTGGTGACCGATTATATGGTCGGCGCCGGGTTGCAGGAGCATTTGGACGCCTTGGGCTTTGGCCTTGTCGGCTATGGCTGCACGACGTGCATCGGCAATTCCGGGCCTTTGCCCGAAGCGGTGCATAACGCCATCGTTGACGGTGATCTGACCATCGGCGCGGTGCTGTCCGGCAATCGTAACTTTGAAGGCCGCGTGCATCCGTTGACCAAGCTGAACTATCTGGCCTCGCCGCCGCTCGTGGTGGCTTATGCGCTGGCCGGGTCATTGACGGTCGACGTGGCGAAAGACTCGCTGGGCGACGATGAGGACGGAAACCCCGTCTATCTGAAAGACATCTGGCCGACGAATAAAGAGATCAACGACATCATCAACGATGTGTTGACCCCGGAAATGTATCGTCAGCGCTACGACAACGTGCAGGCGGGACCAGAGCAGTGGCAAAAGATTCCCGCCACGTCGAGCATGACCTACGAGTGGAACTCCGGATCGACGTATGTTCAGCATCCGCCGTATTTCGAAGGCATGAAGGCCGAGCCCGATCCGCTGGAAGATGTGCATGGCGCGCGGTCGATTGCCTTGCTGGGCGACTCGATCACGACGGATCACATCTCCCCGGCTGGCAACATTCAACGCGACGGACCGGCGGGCACCTATCTGCTGGAACATCAGGTGCGCCCGAACGAGTTCAACTCCTACGGCGCGCGTCGCGGCAACCACGACATCATGATGCGCGGCACGTTCGCCAATATCCGGATCCGCAACGACGTGGCGCCGGGCACCGAAGGCGGCGTGACCAAGCATTACCCCGACGAAGAAGTCATGTCGATCTTTGACGCCGCCGCGAAGTATCAGGCCGAGGGCGTGCCTCTGGTCGTGATTGGCGGCAAGGAATACGGCACCGGATCGTCGCGCGATTGGGCGGCGAAGGGCACCTTGTTGCTGGGCATCAAGGCGGTCATCGTGGAAAGCTTCGAGCGGATCCATCGCTCCAACCTCGTCGGCATGGGCGTGTTGCCCCTGGTCTTCAAGGATGGCGCCAATAGTAAGAGCCTGAAACTGGACGGATCCGAAATCTACGACATCACCGGCGTCGAAGCGGGTCTGAAGCCGGGCATGGATCTGGATTGTAAAATCACACGGGCCGATGGATCGAGCGAGACCATCCAGCTGCTGTGCCGGATCGATACCCTGGACGAAGTCGCCTATTTCGAAAATGGCGGCATTCTCCAATACGTCCTGCGCAACATGCTGGACGACAAAGCGGCGTAATGTGATTTGGCGCGAGGCGGTGATCACGCCGCCTCGCGCGCGTCCCACTCAACCGTGATTGGCGGTTGAGCCCTTGGCGGGCTTATTGTCACCTTATGTTCAGACGCATTAAATTTAGACGCCAAACATTCAACTCGGTTCTGGCCGGGGTCTTTCTTTTTGTCGCGACGGGCCTTTTCGCGATGGGCTTAATCTCGACGGGCGCTGCGGCGAAGTCGCCGGTGGTCGTTGAATTATTCACCAGTCAGGGCTGTTCATCCTGCCCACCCGCTGAAGCCTATCTCCACGAATTATCGCAGCGCGACGATGTGATCGCGTTGGAATATCACGTCGATTATTGGGATTACATCGGCTGGAAGGATCCGTTCGGCAGCCGGGCCTATACGCAACGTCAGCAAAAATACGTTGCCAGTCTGGGCGGGCGTTACGCCTATACGCCGCAGATGGTGGTGAACGGCGCGATCCACGAGGTTGGATCCAAACGCAACCGCGTCAATGCAATTATCCGCGAAGCCCAGATCGCCGCCGCGCCGGATGCGCCGGTTATGACGATGACCCGCACGGGCGACATCGTGACGGTGACGTTAAACGGGACGGCGCCTAAGACGCCGCTCAATGTTCTGTTTCTGTCCTTCGACGGTCGCCATGAAACCGTTATCACGCGCGGTGAAAACAGCGGCAAGACGTTGGTGAACGCGCATGTGGTGCGCGGGAGCGAACTGATTGGACAATGGTCCGGCGGGTTGGCTGAATTCACCGTTTCGCTCAAAGGCCGCAAGGGCGACGGCGGCTGCGCCGTCATCGTCCAGAATGCGCAGCAGGGCCCTATCGCCGCCGCCGCGTCTTTGACCTTCGCATCAAACTAGAACCTGTCGCCAACTAGTAGGCTTAGCCGATCAGCCCTTTCTGCATGGCTGATGACATCCGCCGCGCAAACGCGGCGGGATCGGGCAACGCTTCGCCTTCAAGGATGCGCGCCTGATCCAGCAACAGGTAGGCCGCGTCCTGGAGCGAGTCGGCGCCGTCTTCCTTGGCGATACCGGCCAGCTTCTCGATCAATGCGTGTTTGGGATTGATCTCCAGCACCCGCGCGGCGCGCTCTTCAAGCTGATTATGCGCCTTCAACATGCGCTCCATGTTCATGTCCATGTCGCCTTCGTCGGCGATCAGGCACACGGCGCTTTCAGTCAGCCGTTGCGAGGCGCGCACGTCTTTGACGTCGTCGCCCAGCGCCACTTTGAGCGCGGCGATCAGGCGGTCCGTGTCTTCTGATCCGCTGGTCTCCGCGTCGTCTTTCGCGTCGTCGTCTCCGGATTTGATGGTGGATAAATCATCACCGCCGCGCGTCACGGATTTGAACGCTTTTTCTTCATAGACGCCAATCATCGGTAGCCAGAATTCGTCGACCGGATCGGTCAGCAACAGGACTTCGACGTCGCGCGATGCAAAGCCTTCCAGTTGGGGGCTCTTGCGCAGCGCGTCGATTTCGGAGCCGGTGATGTAGTAGATCGCCTCCTGCCCGTCCTTCATACGTTCGACATAACTTTTCAAATCAGTCAAATCGTCGCCCTTGGTGGATTTGAAGCGGGTGAGCTCCATCAGGGCGTCCCGGTCGCCCAGCGCCTCGTACAGGCCTTCCTTCATGACCGCGCCAAAGGCTTCCCAAAAGGCGGCGTAGGCGTCTGGTTCGTTGGTGGCCTTTTTCTTGAGCTCGTTCAGGATCCGCGTGGTCAGGCCGGATTTTATTTTCGACATGACCGGGTTGTTCTGCAGCATTTCCCGGCTGATGTTCAGCGGTAAATCTTCGGAGTCGATCACGCCGCGCACAAAGCGCAGCCAGCGCGGCAACAAATCCTCACAGCTATCGGTGATGAACACCCGCTTCACATAGAGAGATACTTTTGTCGGGCGGTCCTGATGAAAAAGATCAAAGGGCCGGTTGGTGGGGACATAGAGCAATCCGGAATATTCAATGACGCCCTCGACCCGGAAATGCGTCGTCATCCAGGGGTCGTCGCCGAGATGCGAGATGTGGTGATAAAACTCGTTGTACTGCTGCTCGGTCACTTCGCTCCGGGGACGGGTCCAGATGGCCGAGGCGGCGTTGATCGTCTCGGGTTCTTTTGGCGCCTCCGCGGCGTCGTCGTCTTCTCCCTCCGCCTTCGGCGCTTCGCCGCCGATCAGGGTGATCGGAATGGCGATGTGGTCGGAGTAGGTTTTGACGATGTGGCGAATTCGGTAGGGATCGGTGAATTCGGTTTCGTCTTCCTTCAGATGAACGGTGATCGTGACGCCGCAGCCGGCGCGCGCCTCGTCGCCCTCGACGGGCGCGATGGTGAATTCACCCTTGCCGTCAGAGGTCCAACGCCATGTTTCGTCATCACCTGCATGACGGCTGATCACGTCGACCTTGTCGGCGACCATGAACGCGGAATAAAAGCCGACGCCAAACTGGCCAATCAGGGAGACGTCTTTCTTGGAATCTCCGCTGAGTTGATCGAGAAAGGCCGACGTGCCGGACTTTGCGATGGTGCCCAGATTATCGGCCAATTCCGCGCGCGTCATGCCGACGCCATTATCGGAAATGGTCAATGTTCGCGCGTCCTTGTCGATGGTCAGCGCGATGCGAAACGGGCTGTCCTTTTCGATCAATTCCGGCTTGGTGATGGCGGCGTATCGCAGCCGGTCACACGCGTCGGCGGCGTTGGAAATCAACTCGCGCAGGAAGATTTCTTTTTCGCTGTACAATGCGTTGGCAACGATATGCAGAAGCTTGGCAGTTTCCGCCTGAAAATTGAGTGTTTCACTTGTCATGTCTCGAACATCCGTCTGGTTGTTACATTACTGGTTATGTCATTAACTGCATGAGGTGCTGCCTGCCG
>JAESSL010000291.1 GCA_016764135.1 Alphaproteobacteria bacterium | reverse complement strand
ACGACGGAGAATTAAAAATTGAAAGTCCGGAAGGGATGGGCGCCAAAGTGACGGTGATTTTACCCTGTGGAAATGCTTAAATAAATTCTACTGAGACAGTACTGATATTTGCGGCGCCTGCATCTGTCGCATTGATACGTTCAAGGGGAAGTTATGAAAGCGACATTTGCATTTTTATGTGCGTTCTTTTTCGGATTTCAGGCGCAAGCTGGAGAGTTGGTGACGTATCGCGTGGATGGCGCCGCCTATGAAGGGTATCGCGCAGAGGCGCGCGGCTCCGCTAAAGGACTGGTACTCGTCATCCATGATTGGGACGGATTGACGGGTTATGAATTCAAACGCGCCGATATGCTGGCCGCAATGGGATATGACGCCTTTGCAATTGATCTGTACGGAAAAGACAATCGGCCTAAAGATCGGGGCGCAAAGAAAGCCGAAGTTGGAAAGCTTTATAAGGACCGGGCGAAGATGCGTCGGTTGATCCTGGCGGGTCTGGCGGAAGCGCGCAAAAAGGGCGCGGGCAGGGCGGTTATCATGGGGTATTGCTTTGGCGGCTCTGCGACGTTGGAGCTGGCGCGCTCCGGCAAGGGCGAAAACATCGCCGGATACGCCACCTTCCATGGCGGGTTATCGACGCCGGCAGGGCAAAGCTTTCCCACAAATACGCCGCCGCTTTTAATTGCGCATGGCGGGGCGGATACGTCGATCACCATGGATCACGTAGCAGCGCTGTCGCGAACGCTGGAAACAGCCGGAATCCCGTATGAAATGCAGGTTTACTCCGGCGCGCCGCACGCCTTCACGGTGTTTGGGTCGTCTCGGTATCGCAAAATCGCCGACACGCAATCCTGGAACGCCTTTAGCGCATTTCTCGATAAAAACTTAAACTGACAGTCAACCTAATTCAGGCGAACGACACCGCCCCGTCAGCGCGTCGTTGACGGGGAGCGGCGTTTCGCCCCGCGGCGATATCAGCGGCGGTCCAACCCAGCTGTCCATGGCGTCCAATTCCGTGACGGATAATCGCCTCGTCGGTAAATTTTCGGAAATCGGGCATATCGAGCCAAATGCGCATCAGAACCCGTTTCTGGTCTTCGTTTGGTTCCTGTGCGTGCGCCGCCCGCCCATGCAACACCGTGTAATTGTTACAAAACTGGATATCGCCAGCATGAAACGGGATTTCCAGCCGGACGTCCGCCGCAATGTCATCGATGAGATCCAGAAGCGCTGAATCATCATCTGGCATCGATATCTTTCGCTGGGTATTTGCGTTGTTGATCCAGGCGCGATTGTATTGGCATGACACAAAGCCGTCTGCGTTGCTGAAGAGCGGCACCTTGTACCCGGATGTCGCAGTCTCCTCTGCACCATGTTCATCCATCCGACCCCATTCAAACCCTTCATACAGGCGGGGCAGGGCGTCGGGCCTCCGTCTGGCGACTTCATTGTGGATCATCGTCGAACTCGCAACCCAGCTATGGGGATCGTCCTTAGCCTGACGCGCGCAGAGCAAGGTCACGATATCCATCAAATCCACATGCAGTCGCGATTCTTTGGGGAACCCGACGCCGCGCTTTCCCTGTTGTGGGCGCAGCGCCCCATCGGTGACATAATGGATGAATCCGGCCTCGCTGTTTTGCGTGATCCCAACGCCAATATGGCTGCAAAGCCCCCAATACAGGAGCGCCCGGTCGTCGTAATCATGCGCGGCGACCGGAAAGCCATGCATAAGCGCAAAGCCACGGCCCGCGCGCAGCTCGCTTGAGACAGCGCTCAACAGGGTGGATAATTCGGGCAAGGGAAAGTTGTCTCTGTTCACTTCCGGCAGCGACAGCCCTTGCTTGCGGACACCCGCCAAGGCGTCCTCCAGCGCCGTGACTTGCGCTGCGCTGAATTCATATTCCCAGGAACGGTCGGCTTCTAATGTCGCGCCGGTCCAGACGCTTTTATCCGAAATCGGGGCTGTGTGAACTTCGCTCATGGTGGAATCCTTGGCGTGGTTGCTTGTGCTTTTCATCGTCTCGCGTATCGCCAATAATGACAAGCGTATCGCAAGAGTCGATTTTATCCCTCCCTAGAAAGGCGTCAGCATGTCGAATTCCACACGATTGAACGGGGTCATCCGAGCGCTTGAATCCGGAAAGCCCGCCTTTACCTCCTTTTCGGCGCCAGATGTGAATTCGGCGTTGTCCTTCGCCACATCCAAATATGACGGTGTGGTATTTGAGATGGAGCACAATCCGTGGAGCGCCGAGACCCTGCGGGATTGTCTGCAATATATGTTGAACCGCGCCCAGATCGCTGAATCCGGTTCGGTCGCGCCCGCCGTGGCGCCAATGGTGCGCGTCCCGCCCAATGGCGGCGAAGTTGCACAATGGCAAGCCAAACAGGCGCTCGATATGGGCGTGTATGGCGTCATCTGGCCCCATGTCGCCACGGTTGAGGAAGCCTATAACGCGATTGCGGCGTGCCGGTATCCCCGGTTGAAAGACGCGCCTTTGTACGAACCTGCCGGACTGCGCGGCGATGGCCCCGGTACGGCGATGCGCTACTGGGGACTGGGGCAGCAGGCGTATTACAAAAAGGCCGATGTCTGGCCGCTGGCGCCGGAGGGTGAAATTTTCGCCATTTTGATGATTGAAGACACCAAGGGCATCGAAAACCTGGACGACATGCTGAAGAACGTACCGGGTATCGGCGCGATTCTGATTGGCGAAGGCGATTTAAGTCAGGAGCTGGGCTATCCCCGGCAATACGACCATCCGATCGTGCGCGACGCAATGGCGCAAATCGTCAGCACCTGTAAGGAAAATGGCGTCGCTGTCGGCCACCCGCATGTGGACGCTGACAACATCGAGCGCATTCTGGAAGAGGGATATACCTTCCTTATGTCCGGCCCGGTGCGCACAACGCCGGGGCTCGACAAAGGTTTGAAGCTGACCGGACGAGCGGGCTAACGCCGGCGCTTACGGCTCCAACCGCACAAAAGCGCACATGCCGCCCTGAAGAACGCGGGAGGAATGCCCGCGCCCGGTCGTGTCTTCCGCCAACAAGACATCGCCGGGCTCCATGATCATGGTCGAGCCGTCGCCAAGACCAATTTCGACGCGGCATTGGAGATAAAACACATATTGCCGACGTGGCGCATTGTGAAAGTCCGAGAAATACCCATCCGGGCGCATGGCGAAGACTAGCCCGGTCGCGTCCTCAACCGCCGTGCGCGTGTTGTCGCGCTCAACAAAGTTGAAATCAGCTTCGGAACGAACCTCCAGATGAGTTTCTCCGTCGGAACCGGTATAGGCGCGCACGAGTTTCATGACGTTTTCTTTTAGATTATGGGATCTACGTACTGAATAATCAGCTTATACCGGTAATCGGATTGCGGCCAAGCCGAGCCATGTCTATTGTGTTTCCAACGCTATTTCAGGCGGTAATTTTCTTGAATTAGGCCAATGGAAAAATTGGCCGAAAATGTTTTGAAGGGACGAATCAGTCATGGAAAACCGGCAGTTGGGATCTTCGTCGTTGATGGTCAGCCCCATCAGTTTTGGCGGCAATATTTTTGGCTGGACCGCCGACGAGGCGACGTCGTTTCGGATTCTGGACGGATTTGTCGACGCGGGGTTCAACTTTATCGACACGGCGGATGTGTACTCCCGGTGGCATGATGGCAACGAGGGCGGCGAGTCGGAAGTGGTCATTGGCAATTGGCTAGCGCGTCGGGGCAAGCGCGATGATTTGGTGATCGCTACGAAGTTTGGCATGGAGATGGGGCCGGGCATGGTCGGGCTGTCGCCGAAATATATGGTGGAAGCGGTCGAGGCGTCCCTGCGTCGCTTAAAAACAAATTATATCGATTTGTATCAATCCCATAAGGATGATCCGGACACCCCGGTGGAAGCCACGCTGGAGGCTTATGCGAAGTTGATCGAGCAGGGCAAAGTGCGGGAAATCGGCGCGTCTAATTTCTCCGCCGAGCGATTGAAGGAAGCGCTGGATCTGAGCAAAACCGGCCTGCCACGCTATCAGAGCCTGCAACCGCTTTATAGTCTTGTGGAACGCGATACGTTTGAGGGCGCGCTGGAGGAACTGTGTCTGGAAGAGAATATCGGCGTCATCGGGTTCTATTCATTGGCCAGCGGCTTCCTGACCGGGAAATATCGCTCCAAGGATGATCTGGCGGGACAAATTCGGGCGCCCCGGGTTGAGAAATATCTTAACGACAAAGGGTTCGCCATTGTCGCCGCGCTGGACGAGGTTGCCGAGAAACACAACGCCAAACCGGGGCAGATTGCGCTTGCCTGGTTGATGGCGCGCCCCAGCGTGACGGCCCCAATCGCCAGCGCCACGAATATGGATCAACTGGCCGAGTTGGTGAAGGCTGTGGACGTAACGCTGGATAAGGCCGACATCGATAAAATTGATGCGGTTAGCGCGTAAGCGTCCGCCGCGTATTCGTTGACCCGGCTTGCTATTTAGTCGATACTCCACAGTGAAATGGGAGAGTAAAGATGCTTGAAGAAGATCCAAACGAACCGATGCCGGATCGGATGAATATCTGGACCACGCTGGGCGGTTATGGCCTTGGCGCGGCGATTGTGTTCGTGATGTTCAAATGGGCGTTGCCCGCCACGAAAATCAGTTTTTGGGGAGGTGGCATGTAGCCGAACCCACGAACCTGAAATTCAGATCATCGGTTAAAACGGGTGGTTGATACAAGTATTGGCGCGTTTTTTGGAACGCGCCTTTATTTGTGCCTGAAATTACAATAGCGCGCCCAGTGGATACTACGGTGCGCTATTTTTGTATCGCTAAGGCGGTATTGGTGGATTTGGCCACCCTATGATCAGAGGCGCCGCGTCATTGTAATGCGCGTGGGGCGATTGTAGCGTAACGCGCGTGGGGCGGATTGTAGCCAAAATGGCTGTTCTCGGTTGTTTTGACAAACCCGAGCGCTTCAAAAGTTCGGCGGTTTTGGTGGTTCCCGGTGAGTTCGATGCGGGTCTCAAGCGACAAGCAAGGCTTCCTCCGACGCCGCGCTTCGTCGACGGCGATGTTTACTATTTTTGTGAGAACGCCCCGTTTTCAATACGCGGCTTTTACCGCCAATTGGCCGAGATAAATCGTATTGGTCGTTTCCTTCAGATAACAGCATCCAATCAACGTACTCTTGGCGAGGACGATCACAAGCGTTTCCGCTTCGGCCTTGATCCGGGTGTTTCGGGCGTCATTTGGCGCAATGAAGAAGGCGGTTCAATTCGCAATTCCATATTGGCGAAACATTCAAGGAGGAGGGCGTGCAATCCCGGTTAGTCTGAAAAGTCGGACGGTCTCGTGAAATACTGTAATTTCGTCACGCTGCTATTTGCCAAAACCGGGCTGTTTCTCGAAATAGAGTTTTCGCGTTCACTCAAAAAAACACCCCCGCGTCGTGAAACGCGAGGGTGTTTTCGTATCAACGTATAGAACCCTTGACGGTTAGTCGCCTAGAAGATCCGGCAAGAATGTAACAATCTCCGGAAAGACGATCACCAGCGTCAAGCCAATGATCTGCAACCCGATGAAGGGCAGCACCGCCAGGAAAATATCCTGTAGCGTAATGTCCGGAGGCGCCACACTTTTCAGCCAGAAACAGGCAGGTCCGAAAGGCGGTGACAGGAAGTAAATTTGGATGTTCATGACGAACAGAATGCCAAACCATATCGGGTCAAAGCCAAGCTTGACGACGACCGGCGCAAAGATTGGCACCGTGATATACGCAATCGCGATCCATTCCATGAACGTGCCAAGCACAACCAGGATGCCCATGATAACGAAGATCACGCCAAGCGGCGGCACGTCGAGGCCTTCGAGAAGCCCCTGCACGAATTCATTGCCGCCAATAACGTTGTAGATACCGACAAAGCTCACCGCGCCCAGCACCAGCCAGATGATGGTGCCGACCGTGACCATGGTGCGGCGCAAGGCTTCCTGAAGCATGTCCCAGGTCATTTTGCCGCGAACGGTCGAGGCGATCATGGCGCCGAAAACGCCAACAGCGGCGGCTTCCGTCACCGTCGCAATGCCACCGTAAATACTCCCGAGCACCCAGAATATCAGGAGCATCGGCAGGATCAGGCCCTTCATTTTTCTGTTACGTTCGGCCGAACTCATTTTGACCAACCCTTCTTCGGGGAGTGGCGCGAGATGCGGCTGAATTTGACAGCGAATTAAAATATAGGTGATGTAAAGACTGGCCAAAAGGAAGCCGGGCAGGAACCCGCCAATGAACAGGTCGGAAATCGACACATTCGCCGTTAGACCATAAATGATCATGATGACGGATGGCGGTATCAGGGTCGCAAGGGAGCCACCAGCGCAGATCGTTCCCATGGCGAGCTTCTTGTCATACCCAAGCCGCAGCATTTGCGGCAGGGCGATAAGGCCCAGCATGACGATTTCGCCGCCCATGATGCCAGTCATCGCGGCCATAAGGACAGCAACCAAGGTGGTCTGTACCGCGACGCCGCCGCGCAGGCGTCCGGCGATAATCGACATGGCGTCGAACAGATCCTCCGCCACACCGGATTTTTCCAGAATATTCGCCATAAGAACGAATAATGGCACCGCCACCAACGGGTAGGCTTCGAGCAACCCTTGTGCATTACTCGCGACCAGAAACAGGCCGGGCGGCCCAAAATAGGCTAGGGCGGTTGCGATAGATACCGTCAGCGTCACAATGCCCAGCGGAATGCCGACCATCATCAACCCGATCATCGACCCTACAATAAGAAAGGTCGTGGTTTGAATATCATAATCCATTGAATCAGTCTCCCGGAAGTTCTGTCGACTTCGGGACGCCGTCGTCGGTTATGTGTTTAATCAGGTTAACAATCAGCTGAATCCCATACAGTAATGCGCCAACAAAAAGCAGCGTTTTCAGGATCAACGGCTCCGGTGAGTTAAAGGATGTGCCACTGCGCTCCAGCCCGCGAATTGCGTGGAACATGGGGTCCCAAAGCGCATAGACGAAGGTGAACATCGCCGTGATGCTGACCAATAGGATGACCGTGTCGAGCCAGAATTTGGCGCGACCGTGAATGTGTTCATAGATGACCGTGATCGCAATATGCGACCGGCGCATCGTAATGTAAGGGCCTGATAACGCCCAGGCGGAGGCGCAAACGACCATCACGACCTCGAACGCCCATTGAGTCGGCGCGTTGAAAAAATAGCGCATGGCGACTTCGTAGACCGTTACGGTAGCGCAAATCATATAAAGGTGGCAGACGGACAGGCCCACAAATTGATTGACCCTGTCAACTGCGCGAAGCAGTGATTTCATAGTATGGCTCCGGGAAATAAGCACGGTGGCGAGCAAAATGGCGCGCCCCGGAAAAGAGGCGCCGTGACGGGAGAAATCCGCCACGGCTGTGTCTTATCGAATAGAAAACGTGTGGCTGCTCAACTATTCAAGCAGACCCATGACTTTCATGAACTTGATATGGGCGTCATAGGCTTCCTGAGCCAATTTGCCTTGTTTGCCGATATCGGCCCATGCGCCCCGTGCAATTGTACGAAGCTTGTCGCGTTCTTCCTGAGGCCAATCGATGATCGTGATGCCTTTGACGCCCTTGCCAGCGCGATCCCGGGCGACCAGTTTGCGATCCTGGATGTCTGTGGCGCGGGTCATATCGATCCACGCGGCATAGTACCAGGTTTCCAGTGCAGCTTGACCATTGGGGCCAATCTTGTCCCAGACGGCCTGATTAATGACAAATTGCAGAACCGCCATGGAGTGAATGCCCGGATAGATCGGGAATTTGGCGATTTTGTTGAAGCCAAGCGCATCATTGTTCGTGTAGGAGCTCGCGTCGGCCGCGTCCACTACGCCTTTTTCAAGGGCTGTATAAAGCTCAGGAAACGGAATGGATGTCGGCGCAGCGCCAATACGGCGGAACACTTCGGCCGCCATGCCTTCTGGCGAACGCAATTTTACGCCCTTGAAGTCAGCAACGCTTCGGATCGGTGTTGACGCGACAAAGGCTTCTTTCGCGAAGGGGCCAGCGCCAACGACATGCAATTTGCCAGGATAATGCTTGTCCCAGGCTTTTTGCAGAATTTCAACGCCGCCGCCGAAACGGAAGAACATTTGTTTTTGCGCGGGTGTATCATACCCGGCGATCAAATCACCCATGATCCCGAAGACGGGGTCGCGACCGGCGAAATACGCAACTGCGTTCAAATCACCTTGCAGGATGCCAGAGGCGACGGCTTGCGGCGTTTCGCGGTGAGGAACGATCGATTTGCTGGGGCGAATGTCGATCTTGATATTGCCATATGTCATGGCTTCAAGCTTCGGCACCCAGTGTTCGTTCAGGTAATTAAGTGAAAAACTGCCGGCCGCGTTTGCGGTCTGGACTTTAATGACGGTTGTGGCGTGACTCGCACTTGCGACGGAAATTGCCGCGACTGCTACTGCGCCAACCAGAAAACGTTTCATGGTGACCTCCCATTTGTGTGCAGAGCTGATTCATCAGCCCAATTGTAGATAACTGCGAGAGTAGACAGGCGAGTTGGGGGGATGTCAACAATGATGGATTCTCTCTGTGGCGCAGGAAAGCGCCAAAGTTCAACGAATTATTGCCGTCGTTGGATCCTTTGCAAGAGTCTCCCAAGTTTGCCGATGTTGGGTGACGCATCTTGTTTTCTGAATGCGTAGGATTATATTCAAAATCTTTGAAGGTGACGCTGAATGGCGGAATGTGGACTAATGCTAATAAATGATAACGGATGCTAATGTTTTTAGGGGGCGAGCGCCGCCAGGCAGCCGGGTTTCCCGTCCATTCGGAATCCTCGGAATTGGCGTTTGGCGGCAAAGGGAATTAACCTCTCTATTACTGAGCGGTCTTTATTGAAAGGAGTTCACGGTGAGCAATCCAATTATTGAACCAAGCGGGGGCGGCGTTGGCGCCTTTGTACGGGAGCTGAACCTGAACGACTCCATGACCGACGACACGATCGCTGTCTTACGTAAAGGATTGGGTGAATATGGCGTCCTGTTCTTTCGCGATCAGGATATTACGCCGGAGACGCACGCCGCGTTCGCCAGTCGATTCTCCAATATTAATATTAACCGGTTTTTTACGCCGGTTCTCGATTATCCGATGATTGCGGAAGTTCGCAAAGAACCGGAACAGAAAACCAACATTGGCGGCGGTTGGCACACGGATCACAGTTATGACAAGGAACCAGCCATGGGGTCGATGTTGCTGGCGCGCGAAACGCCGCCGTCTGGCGGCGACACGATATTCGCCAGCATGTATAGCGCCTACGACACCTTGTCTGATGGCTTGAAAGAGACTCTGGGCGGCCTGCGGGGGGTGCATTCCAGCCGGCATGTCTTTGGTGAAAACGCCGCGCGTTTCAAGGATAAGGACAATGACGCCGGGGACCGCCTGCGTAACGCTCAAGAGGCGACGCAGGACGCCGTTCACCCGTTAATCATCAGCCACCCCATCAGCGGCCGAAAGGCGCTGTATGTGAACCCGGGCTTCACGATCGGTATCGAGGGGTGGGTGGAGAAGGAAAGTAAAGCGCTGCTTGAAATGTTGTACGAGCACGCGCGGCAACCGGAGCACGCTTATCGTTTTCAGTGGCGGACCGGATCCATTGCGTTCTGGGACAACCGGGCGACCTGGCATTACGCTGTGAACGACTATCACGGCGCACGACGCTTGATGCATCGAATTACGCTGGAAGGCGATGCGCTTGCCGCTTGATGGCTGAAACTGGCCGTCAACGTTTAGACTGAACTTGGGGGAAATATGGGGCAAATCATTGAACTAACGGCGGCGGATGGCGGGACTTTCGCCGGATATCTGGCCACGCCGGAGATTACGCCCGCGCCGGGGATTGTGTTGTTGCCGGAGGTGTTCAACACCAACGATCATATTCGCTCGGTCGTGGACGGGTACGCTGAGGCTGGCTTTGTCGTTATTGCGCCGGATGTGTATTGGCGTGAAGAAGCGGGCCAGTACCTTTCGTATACAGATGAAGGACGTGAAAAGGCCCAGTCCTTGCGCGCCGCCATGAACACCGATCAGTTCATAAAGGATCTGGGCGATGTCGCCGCCATTTTGAAAGATCGGGACGATTGCACGGGCAAGGTTGGCGTCATGGGATTTTGTCTGGGCGGGAAATTCACCTATCTCGCCGGTACGCGGTTGCCTATTCAAGCGGGCGTTAGCTATTACGGCGTCCAGATAGACGAACATCTCGACGAAGCGGACAATCTGGGGTGTCCCATTTTGATGAATTTCGCTTCTGACGATCCACATGTCCCACAAGCAACCGTCGACGCCATTCGTGCGCGAATGGGCGATTGGGACAATGTCGACGTCCATGTGTATCCGGGGACCGAACACGGGTTTAATCGGTATGGCTACCCGCCCCATAACGAAGCCGCTGCGGCAAAAGCGCGCGAACGCACTCTGGCTCACTTCCGGGCCCATCTTTCCTGACCCGTTAATTTTCCCTGGTGACCGGACTGAGCAACCGGACTGAGTGACCAGATCGAATGACCGGATAATCTAACGCCACACCACGCGAATAAGGGGAACAATATGACCGATTCCATCGGACAGATTTCTGCGGATGATTTACGGGCTCGCTTTCATGACGGTGGCGAAATCGCCTTATTCGATGCGCGGGAAGAAGCGCCGTTTGACGCCCGACATTTGCTGATGGCGTGTTGCGTGCCCCTCGGGCGGCTCGAAGCTCTGGTGGATGCGCTTGTACCCCGGCGCGATACGCGCGTTGTCTGGTGCGATACCGGCGAGGGACTTGCCGACCGCGCCGCCCAGCGCATGGCGTCGTTGGGATATAGCGATGTATCGGTCCTGACGGGCGGCGTGGACGCCTGGGACGCTGCGGGACATCCGGTCTATAGCGGTGTTCACGTGCCCAGCAAGGCGTTTGCGGAAGTCGTGGAGCACGAAGCTGAAACGCCGTGGATTACAGCGGAGGCGCTTCAGGGTCTCATCGACGACAAGGCGGATTTTGTCCTTTTTGATAGCCGCTCCTATGAAGAGTATCATGCGAACAGTATTCCGGGCGCCATCAGCGTGCCCGGCGCGGAACTGGCCTATCGATTTACCGATTT
>JAESSL010000290.1 GCA_016764135.1 Alphaproteobacteria bacterium | reverse complement strand
TGACGTTCACCGGGCAACATGCGGTGAATGGGTTTCTGGGTTTGGTCATTCTTGGGTTGATCGGGTTGTTGTGCGCGTCGCAGGCGCCGATGGCGTTCTGGATGATTATCATCCTGTCCCTGGCGTTTGGCTTTATGATTATCCTGCCAATTGGCGGCGCGGACATGCCCGTCGTCATCTCCATGTTGAACAGTTATTCCGGTTGGGCCGCCTGCGGGATCGGGTTTACGCTGGCCAATCCGGCGTTGATCGTCACCGGCGCGTTGGTTGGTTCCTCGGGCGCGATTCTCAGCTATGTCATGTGCAAAGCCATGAACCGGTCGTTCATCAGTGTTATTCTGGGTGGGTTTGGCGGTGAATCCAGCGCACCCAGTAATACCGGCGATGGCGATAAGACGGTCCGGCGCGGCAGCGCCGAAGATGCGGCGTTCATCATGAAAAATGCCGACAGCGTCATTATCGTTCCCGGATATGGCATGGCGGTCGCCCAAGCTCAGCACGTTTTGCGTGAGATGGGGGATGTTCTCAAGGCGGAGGGCATCAAGGTCAGTTACGCCATTCATCCTGTTGCGGGACGCATGCCGGGTCATATGAATGTGCTTCTGGCTGAAGCGAATGTGCCCTATGACGAGGTCTATGAACTGGACACGATTAACCGGAATTTTGCCTCAACCAGCGTCGCCTTTGTCATCGGCGCCAATGATGTGACCAACCCGGCGGCCAAAACCGACCCGGCCAGCCCGATCTATGGCATGCCGATCCTTGATGTGGAGGACGCGGGTACAGTGCTGTTTATCAAACGCTCGTTGAGTTCTGGCTATGCGGGCGTTGATAACGAGTTGTTTTATCGGGATAACACGATGATGCTGTTCGGCGACGCCAAGGAAATGTGCGAAGGCATCGTCAAGGCGTTCGACAACATCTAGCCATCGACAGTCCTACTTCGTATGCAGCACCGCCTTCGGATAAAAGGCGTGAAACGCGAATGCGAAATCGACGAAATACGCGATGTCCTTGCCGTCCTTCTGGACGGTGACGTTTCCAACATCTTTGCCATCGTGGATGAATTCTGAATCGAGCGCCGAATTTTGGCCTTTGGTCCAGTTGATGACCGTCCCGTCAGGCAGGCGGATTTCCCGCTTTTTGCGCAAGTAGTCCATGCTCCACGCCTGTGATTTATCGTTCAGGGAGACGACCCGGCCGAGCGGCGCGACGCCCTTGGGCATTTCACCATCATACAAAAACGGACGGCGGAGCGAATCATAACCAACATAGGGGTTGGATCCGTAATCACGCATGCCGTCTTGTGAAGGGACCAACACTTTGCCCTGCGGCGCGCGCGCCTTGAAATTTTCCCACGATTCCAATCGGGATGGCAGGATATTCAGCCGTTTTCCGGTCATTTCGCCGACAATGCCTTCCCCCAGAAATTGTTGCCACCAGCTCTCGGTTTGTCGGTCGTACATGACCAGATCGGATCGGCGTAATTTTCCCGTCGTGCCAAAATCGAGAACTTTTCCGTCCAGTCGACGGTCAAACACGATAGCGGCGTTGCAGAGTGGGCAAAATGTGATGGAAACAGGAACGCCGGCGACCGTGTCATTTACAATCTCATGCCACATGAGAATACGGAGGGGGTAGGCGACAGCCTCTCCGTTAATGACCAATCCGACAACGGGTTCGGTCTTCCCTATATCGGTAACCTTGCTGACCGGCGCAAATTTAGGCTTGTCGATAGGCGGAATGCCATCCTTTGGCGGGCCGCCGGGTCGTATTTCAGAATAGGGAATCGAATGTTTGGAAAAGTCAGTTTTCCGCCATTCATGCCTCCAGTATTCCGGGTTGGCGGACGCGCCGCCGGTCCAGGCCAGCACAAGAAGCGCGCTCACCGCAGTCATGATCGTTTTGTGCAAAGTCACCATGCGCGAAGTTTGTGCGCAACGCGCAATGAAGGGAAGTCAACTTGACGTGACAACCCTTGACGGTTTCGAGAAGTCACGTCTGGCGATTGGTTACAGCGGGCGGTCCGGAACCCAGCAATATCCGTCCTTATCGAGGATATAGACCTCTCGGAGACCATGGGGTTTATCGGCTGCGCCGTCGAGGATTGTATAACCAGCGTCGCGGGCTCGCGCTTCCGCATCGTCCGGATCCACGCCATGCACCCGAAACTCTGCGCCGGCGCCGCGACCGGTTGCGCCGCGTGCGATTCCGGAGAGGGGGTGATCGTTGTAAGTGTGGTCGGCGTGGAGCATCCATTCCGCCGAACAGGTATCCGTGGCGATTCGCACAACCGCAAAATCCGGATCATCGTATATAGACGTCGCGCCGAGCACGCTTTGGGCGAAACGAACGGCGGCCGGAACATCCTTCACCAGAAGGTTGACGGAAAGGCCACTCAAGGTCTTGCTGTATTTTGGCGCGGGCATCCACGGGTCGCTGGTACGTTTTTTCACCATGGTCGAGTCCCTTAAAATATCCGTCAATAAAATAACTAATGTCGAAATATCTAGCGTCGATGGAATATCAAAATACAGACGCAGAGAAGCGCCCCCAAACCATAGGTCTGAGGACGCACATCTTCAATCCGTTTTTCGGATGATGTAGGGAAGGCTTAGTAGCCTTCTCGCTCCATACGCTTACGCATAAGCTTGCGATACCGTCGCTTGGCTTCTGCTTTTTCACGCGCCCGACGTTCCGAAGGTTTTTCGAAATTTCGGCGAAGTTTCATTTCACGGAACACACCTTCTCGCTGCATTTTCTTTTTTAAGGCGCGAAGGGCTTGATCGACATTATTGTCGCGTACGACTACCTGTACGATGGATCGTCTCCTGATAGCTTGGATTTAAAATAAAACAGTTTGGTTCGCTAAAGCTGCGGCTTAGTATCACGCGGCCACAACCTTGGAAAGACTTAAGTATAGAGTAATTTAGAAAGTTCCGCCATGTCTTTACTTCGGAGGGACGAGGGGCATATTAACGACGATGTCAATCTTGAAAATAGCCCGTATGGGGCACCCTGTATTGCGCCGTTCCGCCAGAGAAGTGGACGTTCCCTTTTCGGCTGAAATTCACACTCTTATCGCTGATATGATTGAGACAATGGAGGATGCGGACGGCGCCGGTCTCGCGGCGCCACAAGTCCATATTCCATTACGTCTCGTCATCTTTCACGCGCCCAGAGACGCAGATGAGAGTGATACGGCGGCATCTCCAGCGTCCGCGTCGCCAACAATCCTTATAAACCCGGTTATCGAACCTATAGGCGATGATATGGAGGATGACTGGGAGGGGTGTTTGTCCGTGCCCGGATTGATTGGTTTGACCCCGCGGTATCGGAAAATACGCTATACAGCGCTGGCGCCGGATGGCGCCTCAATCGACAAAACGGTCGAGGGTTTCCATGCGCGCGTTGTACAACATGAATGCGACCATCTGGACGGGATCCTTTATCCGCAACGGATGACGGATCTCGGAGATTTAATGTTTCGAGAAGAAATGCGCCACTATCGTGCGAGCGAAGACCCGGAAGACGATCTGGAAGACGAATCGGACGAACAGGAGAGTTCATCATGAACGGAACGCTGGACGATTCGGTCCACGACCTTCAGGCGAGGATTCTGGACGCTGCGGTTCGCCATGCGCCTTTTGACGGCTGGGGGCTGGAGGCCTGGATGCGCGGCGCGTCGGACGTTGAGATTGACGACGAGACTGCGCGACGACTGTTTCCCGGTGGGGCAGGGTCGATGATCGCGCTGCACAGCCGTCTGGCGGACACGCGGATGTTGGCGTCGCTCGAGGCGCGGGACGATTGGGACTCGCTTCGCACCCGCGACCGCATTACGGCGGCGGTCAGAGAGCGGCTGGAGCAGGCAGGGCCCCAGCGCGAAGCTGTGCGCCGGGCGCTGGCGTTTCTCGCCTTGCCATTGAATGCGGGACTGGGCGCGCGCCTTTTGTGCCGGAGCGTTGACGCCATGTGGATTGCGGCGGGTGATACATCCGCTGATTTTAATTTTTACACCAAGCGCGGGATTCTGGCCGGGGTGTATGGCTCGGTTGTGTTGTACTGGTTGAATGACCGTTCGCCTGATTATGAAGAAACCTGGTCTTTCCTGGATAGACGAATTGCAAACGCCATGGCGGCGCCAAAATTTTTGCAAACGCCTTGCCGGATCTTGCAGCGTTTACCGA